>JAEYNH010000191.1 GCA_023412655.1 Pseudomonadota bacterium
CAAGAGCCCCTGGGGCTGACGCCCCACCCGCTCATCCCGCCAAGGCCGGGATCCAGGCGGCGTCGGCCCGGCCCTAGCGGGCCCTTAGCGGGCCAGGGCCTCCTGCGGCATCTCGATGTCGATCTCCAGGGTCGAGACCTGGTCCCCGCGGTCCAGCTTCACCACCACCTTGTCCTGGTCGATGGGGATGTGCCGGGCGATCACCGCCAGGATCTCCTTGTGCAGGGTGGCCGCCAGGTCCGTCCCGCCGCCCGAGATCCGCTCGTGGGCCAGCAGCACCTGCAGCCGGTCCCGGGCCACGGGCGCTGAACCCCGAGCCCGGGTCAGGAAGTTCAGGAAGCTCACGCCGCGACCCTCCGGCCGAACAGCCGGCTCATCAGCCCCTTCTTCTCCGGCTCGTGCATCCGCACCGCCAGGTCCTCGCCCAGCAGCCGCCGGGCGGCGTCCGCATAGGCCCGGGCCGCCGGCGAGGCCGGATTGTTCAGGGTCACCGGGCAGCCGACGTTCGAAGCGGTCAGCACGTCCGGGCTCTCGGCCACCACCCCCAGAAGCGGGATGGCCAGGATCTCCAGCACGTCCTCCACCTTCATCATCTCGCCCCGAGCCGCCCGGGCCGGGTCGTAGCGGGTGAGCAGCAGGTGCTTCTCCATGGTCTCGCCGGTCTCGGCCTTGCGGGTGCGGGCGTCCAGCATGCCGATGATCCGGTCGGAGTCGCGCACCGACGAGACCTCGGGATTGGTCACCACCACCGCCGCGTCGGCGAAGCGCATGGCCAGGGTGGCGCCCTTCTCGATCCCCGCCGGGCTGTCGCAGATGATCCAGTCGAAGGTCGCCCGCAGCTCGTCGATCACCTTGCCGACCCCGGCCTCGGTGAGCGCGTCCTTGTCCCGGGTCTGCGAGGCGGGCAGCAGCCACAGTCCCTCCAGCCGCTTGTCGCGGATCAGCGCCTGGGGAAGCTTGGCGTCCCCCTGCACCACGTTCACCAGGTCGAACACCACCCGCCGCTCGGCCCCCATGACGAGGTCGAGGTTGCGCAGGCCCACGTCGAAATCGACCACCGCCACGCGCTTGCCGGCCTGGGCCAGCGCCGCCCCCAGCGAGGCCGACGAGGTGGTCTTGCCCACCCCGCCCTTGCCGGAGGTCACGACCAACACCTTGGACATCGGCTTTGCTCCTCTAATCGATGACGGACAGGCGGATGGCGCCGCGATCGCAGCGCACCTCCACCGGGCGGCCGTGCAGCTCGGCGCCCCAATGCGAGCCGCCGTCCTGGCCGGGGGTGCGGTACAGCCGGTCCACCCCCACCATCTCGGCCTCCAGCCGGCGGCAGAAGATGCGGGCCGCGCCTCCCGCCCGCAGGCCGGCGATCGCCCGGCCGCGCAGGGCGCCGTAGACGTGGATCGAGCCGCCGGCGATCACCTCGGCCCCGGAGCTCACCGCGCCGACGATGGTAACGTCGCCGTCCTCGAACACCACCGACTGGCCCGAACGCACCGGCCCCTCGATCAGCAGCGAGGCGGCCGGCGGCGGCGCGGTGCGGTTCTCCGCCTCCCGCGGCAGGTCCCGGCCCTGGATGCGCGGCAGCTTCGCCCAGCGGGTGCCCTCCAGCGCCCGGGCGCTCACCCCGTCGACGCCCACCACCCGCAGGTCCCGGGCCTCCAGCCCTTCCAGCAGGATCGGCGCCGCCTCCGGCCCGCCGGCGGCCACCGCCGGGCCCAGGTCGGCCACCACCGGCCGGTCGGCGAAGATCCCCGCCGCCTCGCGCATCTGGGCGTCCAGCGCCGCGAACCAGGCGCTCGCCGGCAGCTCCGGCGCCAGCACCATGGCCATGAAGTTGCGTCCGCGGATGCGGAAGGCCGGGGGCGTCTCGCCGTCCGCCTGGGGCGCCATCGCCATCCCCGTGCCGCCCGCCATCGCATCGCCTCCTCCGTCGGAAGCGCCCAGCTGTGGGTAGCGTCGAAGGCCACAACTTGGCCCAAACATGGCCGTCCCCGCCCAAGATGTTTACGGACGGTACGGCTCAGCTTGTTCAATCTTGAAAGATCCCCCCGTCGACCTTGGGGGCTCGCGCGCGTCAGCAAGCTGCGCCATGCTGCCCGGATGGCCAAGGCCACCGTCACCCGTGCTCGCGCCCTCCGGCGCACCGCCCCGGCCGGCCGCGGAACGCCAGCTCTGGAAGCTTCTGCGCGACAGCCGCCTCTGCGGCCTCAAGTTCCGGCGTCAGGTTCCTCTCGGGCCCTATGTGGCGGACTTCCTGTGCCTGCGTCACCGGCTGGTCGTGGAGCTGGACGGGCCCTTCCACGATCCCCAGCGTGACGCCGTGCGCGACGCCTGGCTCGTGGGCCAAGGCTTCCGCGTCCTGCGCTTCGCCAATCAGGACATGGCCAATCCCGACCGCGTTCTCAGCCGCATCCTCGAAGCCGTCGGCCTCTAGGCCCCTTCTCCCCTTGCGGGAGAAGGTGTCGCCCGAAGGGTGACGGATGAGGGGTCCCTCAGCCCCCGGCCACCGCCCCGCAGCGGCGCCCGCCATCAACCCCTCATCCGACCGGCTCCGCCGGCCACCTTCTCCCGCAAGGGGAGAAGGAAGGGCTCACAGCCGAACACCCGCGAAACCAGGCCCTCTCAAGCCCCCGCAGCGCGCCCACGCCCCTTCTCCCCTTGCGGGAGAAGGTGTCGCCCGAAGGGTGACGGATGAGGGGTCTCTCAGACCCCGGCCGCCCCCGCTGCGGCGCTCCTCACTCCGCCGGCACGCCCTCGGCCGCCCGCTTGGCCTGCATCCGGTCGAACTCGGACCAGACGCCCTTCTCGCCGTGCCATTGGCCCTTGGTGGCCGCCTTCGAGTACTCGGTGGCCCGGGCCTCGAAGAAGTTGGCGTGCTCGACGCCCGAGAGCATCGACTGCAGCCAGGGCAGCGGGTTTTCCTTGATGCCGTACACTTCCGGCAGGTGCAGCTGGCGCAGGCGCCAGTCGGCGATGAAGCGGATGTACTGCTTGATGTCCTCGGGCGTCATGCCCTGGACCTCGCCGGCCTCGAAGGCCAGGTCGATGAACTTGTCCTCAAGGCCCACCACCGTCTTGCAGCAGTCGACGATGTCGTCGGCCACCGCCGGGGTCACCGCGCCGGTCTCCTTGTTGAAGGCGTGGTACAGCTTGATGATGCCCTCGCAGTGCAGGCTCTCGTCCCGCACCGACCAGGACACGATCTGGCCCATGCCCTTCATCTTGTTGTGGCGCGGGAAGTTCATCAGCATCGCGAAGCTGGCGAACAGCTGCAGCCCTTCGGTGAAGCCCCCGAACATGGCCAGGGTCCGGCAGATGTCGGCCTCGGTGTCGACGCCGAACTGCTGCATGTAGTCGTGCTTGTCGCGCATGGCCTGGTAGTCGAGGAAGGCCGTGAACTCCGAGTCCGGCATCCCGATCGTTTCCAGCAGCAGCGCATAGGCCGCGATGTGGACGGTCTCGATGTTCGAGAACGCCGCCAGCATCATCTTCACCTCGGTGGGTTTGAAGACGCGGCTGTAGCGCTCCATGTAGTTGTCGTTCACCTCGACGTCCGACTGGGTGAAGAACCGGAAGATCTGGGTCAGCAGGTTGCGCTCGCGGTCGTTCAGCTTGACCGCCCAGTCCTTCAGGTCCTCGCCCAGCGGCACCTCTTCCGGCATCCAGTGGACCTGCTGCTGGCGGCGCCAGAACTCGAAGGCCCAGGGATAGCGGAAGGGCTTGTAGGCGTAGGAGGGCGTGAGCAGGCCCGGCAGGCCTTGGACGTTCGAGGCGGTCACGACGTTGATTCCCGTACGCGCGAGTGTGAGCGGTTGAGGGCCTACGATAGGCGCCAAACCTGCCCCACATCTAGAGACAAGTTAACGCCGACACCCAAGATGTTGTGAAGGAACCTGGGGATGGAAACGAAGCCCGGAACCTATGTGGTCTATGGCGCGGCGGGCTCCGGGTCGGTTCCCGTCGAGGCGGCCCTCACCCTGGCCGGCGCGCCCTACCGCGTCATCGAGCGCCCGGTCTGGGAAGACCCCGCCGTCGCCGAGGAGATGGGCCGGATCAATCCCCAGCGGCAGGTGCCGGCCCTGGTCCTGCCCTCGGGCGAGCTGATGACCGAGAGCGCGGCCATCCTCGTCCACCTGGCCGAGGCCCACCCCGAGGCGCGGCTGGCCCCGGCCCCCGGCTCGCCGCTGCGGCCCCGCTTCCTGCGCTGGATGAGCTACATCTCGGCCCAGATCTACGCCCTCTACTGGATCCGCGACGACCTCGGCCGCCTGGCCGCCGACGAGGCCCAGGCCAGGGTGCTCGACGAGCGCACCGCCCGCCGCATCGCCCACTGCTGGGCGATGATGGACGCCCAGGCCGCGCCCGAGGGCCGCTTCATGCTCGGCGACCAGATCAGCGTGCTGGACCTCTACCTGGCCGTCGCCTCCCGCTGGGCGCCGCGCCGGCGGGCCTTCTACGAGGCCGCGCCGGGCCTCGCCCCGGTGGTCCAGGCGGTGGACACCGAGCCCCGCCTCGCCCGCTTCTGGCGCGAGCGGATGCCCTTCGCCCCCGGCTGGGAAGGCTAGCCTTCGCCAGAGGCGGCGCCGGTATTCCTTGACAGCGGCCCGCTCTTATGTTCTCTGTTTGTTCTCATGTCCTCGCCCGCCGACATCGCCGAACGCCACAACCGGATGCTGTGCGAGTTCGCCGAGCTCAGCTTCGAACTGGCCAAGGATCTCCAACGCCGGGCCCTGGCCGCCGAGGACGATGAGACCGCCGGCAAGCTGGCCGGAAACTTCCACCAGGTCGGCCGCGCCCTGCGTCAGAGCCTCGCCCTCCACGCCAGGCTCCAGCGCGAGCAGGCCGAGGTCGGCCAGGCCCGCGACGCGCGGGCCGCCGAGGCCCTGGAGATCCGCCGGATTTCTCGCAAGACCCAGGTGGGCAAGGCCGCCGAACGCGAGGTCTGGGACGAGTACGAGGACCCGGAGGACGCCGAGTTCGTCGTCAGCCTGCTGCCCGACTTCGTCGATCAGATCGCCGAGGACGACGACTTCCTCGAGGCGCCCGTGGAGACCCTGATCGCCAGGATCCACCAGCGCCTCTCCGACGCCTTCTCCATGGAGGAGCCCGCCCCGGCGGACCACACGCCTCCCGAGCCGGGCGCCGCAGCCCCCGCCGTCCAGAGTTCCGCCTGAGGGCCGGGCTTGCCCACCGCCTCAGCGGTCCTGCGAGCGGCTCACCACCACACCGACGCCTGCGCCCACCGCGGCGCCCACGGGCCCGCCCACCACGGCGCCGGCGACGGCGCCGGTGGCCGCCCGTTCCTCCACATTGTGGCCGCAGCCGGCCAGCAGCAGGGCCGTGGCCGAAAGGGCCAGGAAGGTTCGCGTCATGAACAGCTCCGCTTGTTGTCGGAGCCTGTTCGCCACAGGATTCGGTCGGGATTTCGGCGCGGCGCTAGTTCTGCGGCCGGATCGAGAAGGTGAAGGCCGCCACCGTGTCGTCGCGGGTCTTCTGGCCGAAGATCATGTGATTGCCCTTCACCTCGCGGTGGATCACCCCGAACGAGCTCTGCATGTCGCCCTTGCGCCAGCCGACGCCCACCTGGGCGTCGCCCACCAGTTCGCCGGTGTCGTCCGTCGTCCAGTTGCCGCGGCTCCAGTCGCCGTCGCGGCGCAGCACGTTCAGGCCCACGGCCCGGCCGCTGGCGGCGGCGAACAGGTACCAGCGGCCCTGGTCGCCGTACTCCGAGCCCTCGCGCACCCCCAGGTCCTTCAGCGCCTCGACCGCCCGCTGTTCGCGCTTCTGGCCGATGGTGAGCATGGCGCCGGCCTCCGCCGAGCCGCCGCGCGACCCCACGCCCACGCCCGCATGGGGCGAGACGTCCAGCTCGTACTTGCCGTCCGAAACGTTGATCGCCCGGGGCCAGGACCGGATCAGGGTGACGTCATAGTCGCGGTTGTCGAACTCGCCGCGGTCGAGGTTGAGCGGCAGGCCCCCTTGGGTGCGCAACGGCCCGGCCGCGCTCACCCGCAGGGAATCGACCGCGGAGCCGCTGTGGCCCAGCGGCGCCTGGGCCGAGGTCCAGCGGGTCAGGCCCTGCCGGGTGGCGTAGGTCTCGCGATCCAGGAAGGCGGCGCCGGCCAGGTGATCGGCCGCGGAGGGCGTCAGCGGTCCGGCGATGGGACCCGGCGATGTGGGGAAACCAAGGGGCGTCTGCGCGGCGGCGGCTCCCGCCGCTCCGCACCCCAGGACGATGGTCGTCAGGACCAACCGCCGCATCTGCGTTTCTCCCAGTCCCGCCTTATCAAGCGGATCCTGGTGGCCATAGTTCCACGATGGCGGCGGACGGCAAGCTCAAAAGATTGCTCGACTTTCCGCGCCTCAGGCCTGGCGCGGCGGCGCTTCTCATACCGCCCAAAGGAAAAGGCTGGCGTTTCCGCCAGCCTCCTTTGCCGCCCACGGCGGATCGTATTCGGAACCTTGGCCCGCCTACTGGCAGGCCAGGCATTCCTCGTAGTCGGTCTTGCCTTCCGGCTGGGCGTCCATGACCACCGCCGCGCCTTCGCCGCCGGCGTGGGCCGCCCGCTGCACCGACTTGGAGCGCAGGTAGTAGAGCGACTTGCAGCCCCGCTCCCACGCCGTCCAGTGCAGCATGTGCAGGTCCCACTTGTCGACGTCGCCCGGCAGGAAGACGTTCACCGACTGCGACTGGCACACGTCCGGGGTCCGGTCGGCGGCCAGTTCGATCACCCAGCGCTGGTCGATCTCGAAGGCGGTCTTGAAGACGTCCTTCTCGTCCTGGGTCAGGAAGTCGAGGTGCTGCACCGAGCCCTCGTTCTCGAGGATCGAGTCCCACACCTGGGCGGTGTTCTGGCCCTTCTCCTCGAGCACGCCCTCCAGGTAGGGGTTCTTCACCGCGAAGGTGCCCGACAGGGTCTTGTGGCTGTAGATATTGGCCGGGATCGGCTCGATGCCGGCGCTGGTGCCGCCGCAGATGATCGAGATCGAGGCGGTCGGCGCGATGGCGATCTTGTGGCTGAACCGCTCCATGACCCCGCGCTCGGCCGCGTCCGGGCAGGCGCCGCGTTCGGCCGCCAGGGTCCGGGAGGCGGCGTCGCACTGGCGGCGCAGGGTCTTGAACAGGCGCATGTTCCAGCTCTTGGCCAGGGCGCTCTCGAACGGCACGTTCTGGGCCTGCAGGAACGAGTGGAAGCCCATCAGGCCCAGGCCCACCGAGCGCTCGCGCTTGGCCGCATAGACCGCGTTGGCCATCTCGGGCGGGGCCCGCTGGATGAAGTCCTCGAGCACATTGTCGAGGAAGCGCATGACGTCCTCGATGAACGTCGGATGGTCGCGCCATTCCAGGAACTTCTCGGCGTTGACCGACGACAGGCAGCAGACCGCGGTCCGCTCCTTGCCCAGGTGGTCCTTGCCGGTGTGCAGCATGATCTCCGAGCACAGGTTCGACTGGCGCACCTGCAGGCCCAGGTCGCGCTGGTGCTGCGGCATGGCCCGGTTCACGGTGTCCGAGAAGATCAGGTAGGGCTCGCCGGTCTGCAGGCGGATCTCGAGGATCTTCTGCCACAGCGAGCGGGCGTCCACCTCGCGCAGCACTTCGCCGGTCTTGGGCGAGCGCAGGCCGAACATGGCGCCGTCGCGCACGGCTTCCATGAACTCGTCCGAGATCGAGATGCCGTGGTGCAGGTTCAGGCTCTTGCGGTTGAAGTCGCCCGACGGCTTACGGATCTCGAGGAACTCCTCGATCTCCGGATGATGGATGTCGAGATAGACCGCCGCCGAGCCCCGGCGCAGCGAACCCTGGCTGATGGCCAGCGTCAGGCTGTCCATCACCCGGATGAAGGGGATGATGCCGCTGGTCTGGCCCGCGCCCTTCACCTTCTCGCCGATCGAGCGCACGCCGCCCCAGTAGGTGCCGATGCCCCCGCCGTTGGAGGCCAGGGCCACGTTCTCGTTCCAGACGCTCTGGATGCCGTCCAGGCTGTCCGACACGGCGTTGAGGAAGCACGAGATCGGCAGGCCGCGGTTGGCGCCGCCGTTGGACAGCACCGGCGTCGCCGGCATGAACCACAGCTGGGAAATGTAGTCGTAGATCCGCTGGGCGTGATCGGCGTCGTCGGCGAAGGCCGTCGCCACCCGGGCGAACATGTCCTGGTAGCTCTCGCCCGGCAGCAGGTAGCGGTCTTCCAGCGTCGTCTTGCCGAAATCCGTCAGCAGCGCGTCCCGGCTGCGGTCCACCTGGACCTTGCGCACCAGTTGCAGCTGCGGCTTGGCCTGAGACGGCGCAACCCGTTCAGAAGCTTCGGCAATCCCAACCTGCGCCGCTTCGCTCATGTCCCTACCCTAGCCCTCGATGGAAGGCCCACCGGCCTCCGCGCCCTACATCTTGTGGCTCGCCCCCACGAACCAGCCCACATATGGGGCCACTTGGCTAATGACTCGTCAATGAGGCCGACCCTCCGCCCACAGCCTTTTTCGTAAACCAGTGGTTAACGTGGGATCGCGCCCCTCGGCAGATCAACCGATGGCGGGCCGCCATCCACAGGCCGCTCACGAGACTGTGAACAGTTTAAGCGTCGAGGTTGAGCAGCGCCGGATCGCCCCCCTGAGCGGTGATGTTGACGCTCACCGCGCGCTCTACCGCATAGCGCACCAGGGCGTGCGGCCCGCCCGCCTTGGGACCGGTGCCCGAGAGCCCCTCGCCGCCGAACGGCTGGACGCCCACCACGGCCCCGATCATCGAGCGGTTCACATAGGCGTTCCCCGCCGGGACCGCGGCCTGGACCTCCTCGGCGAAGGCCTCGATCCGGGAATGCACCCCCAGGGTCAGGCCGTAACGGGCCTGCACCAGCGGCGCGGCCGCCGCCTCCAGATGCGCCGGGTCGTAGCGGACCACGTGCAGGATCGGTCCGAAGACCTCCTTCTGCAGCGCCGAGGCGTCCGGGATCTCGGCCAGGGTCGGGGCGAAGAAGCAGCCCCCCGCCGGAGGCTGCAGCCGGGCCAGCACGCGCCCCTCGGCCTCAAGCCGGGCCACATGCGCTTCCAGCCCCGCCAGCGCCTCGGCGTCGATCACCGGCCCGATGTCGGTACGTGGATCGGCGGGATCGCCCACCACCAGGGTCTCCATGGCGCCCTTCAGCCCCTCGATCAGCAGGTCGGCGGTCTCGTGCGGCACGAACAGCATGCGCAGGGCCGAACACCGCTGGCCGGCCGAGCCGAAGCCCGAGGTGAGGACGTCGTCGATCACCTGCTCCCGCAGGGCCGTGGTGTCCACGAACATGGCGTTCAGGCCGCCGGTCTCGGCGATGAACGGCACGATCGGCCCCTGCCGCGCCGCCAGGGTCCGGTTGATGGCCCAGGCGGTGTCCGTGCCGCCGGTGAACGCCACGCCGTCACAGCCCGGATGGGCGGTGAGCGCCGCTCCCACCGTGGCGCCGTCTCCCGGGACCAGGTGCAGCAGGGCGCTGGGCACGCCCGCCTGATGGAACAGCTTCACGGCCTCGGCGGCGATGATCGGCGTCTGTTCGGCCGGCTTGGCCAGCACGCCGTTGCCAGCGGCCAGGGCCGCGGCCACCTGACCGGTGAAGATCGCCAGCGGGAAGTTCCAGGGGCTGATGCAGACGAACACGCCCCGGCCATGCAGGCTGAGCTGGTTGGTCTCGCCCACGGGCCCGCGCAGGGTCTCGGCCGAGGCGAACTGCCGCTCGGCCAGATAGGCATAGTAGCGGCAGAAGTCCGCCGCCTCGCGCACCTCGGCGATGGCGTCGGCCAGCGTCTTGCCCGCCTCGCGCACGCAGATGGCGATCAGCCGCTCCCGGTGCGCCTCCAGGGCCTCGCCCATGGCCCGCAGCACCTTGGCCCGGCCTTCGCCGCCAAGGGCGTCCCAGGGCTTCTGCGCCGCCCGGGCGGCGGCGAAGGCTTCCGAGATCAGCTCCGGCGAGGTCTGGAAGGCGCGGCCGATCCGCTGGGCGGTGCGGGCCGGCGCCACCCGGTCCTCCGGCTCACCCTCGGTGCGCAGCCGGCCCCCGACGATCGGTCCGCCCACCAGCTCCTCGCCATCGAGGGCGACGATCGCCGCCGTCAGCTGGTCGCGGACCTGGGCGATGGAGAGGTCGAGGCCTTCCGAGTTCTTCCGCGACGGGCCGTAGAGGTCGCGCGGCAAGGGGATCTTCGGGTGCGGAGCCCCGCCGCTCGCCTCCACCGCCGCGATCGGGTCGCCCACGACCTTCGACACCGGCGTCTTCTCGTCCAGCAGGGCATGGACGAAGGAGGTGTTGGCGCCGTTCTCCAGCAGTCGGCGAACGAGATAGGGCAGCAGATCCTCATGGCTGCCCACCGGCGCATAGACCCGCAGCGGGAAGCGGCCGTAGCGATCCTGCGCCGCCCCGTAGAGCGCCTCGCCCATGCCATGCAGGCGCTGGCATTCGAACGGAGCCTGGGCCTGGCGGGCCATCTGGCGCACCGCCGCAAGGGTGTGGGCGTTGTGGGTGGCGAACTGGGGATAGAGCGCCGGCGCGGCGGCGATCAGGGCCTTGGCGCAGACCAGGTACGACAGGTCGGTGGCCGCCTTGGTGGTGAAGACGGGATAGCCGGGCAGCCCACCCACCTGGGCGCGCTTGATCTCCGAATCCCAGTAGGCGCCCTTCACCAGGCGCACCATCAGCCGTCGGCCGGACGTGCGGGCGATGCCGGCGACGGCCTCGATCACCTGGGGCCCCCGCTTCTGATAGGCCTGGACCGCAAGTCCCAGCCCCATCCACGCACCCAGCGACGGCTCCCGCGCCAGCCGGTCCAGCAGCTTCAGCGAGATGACAAGCCGGTCGGCTTCCTCGGCGTCGAGGGTGAAGTTGATGTCCGCCTTCGCCGCCGCCTCCGCCAGCCGCAGGACGCGGGGGTACAGATCCTCGAACACGCGGGCTTCCTGGCGCGCCTCGTAGCGGGGCGACAGGGCCGACAGCTTCACCGAGATGCCATGTCCGGCCTCCGGACCCTGGCCCTTCGCCGACTTGCCAACTGTCTCGATCGCCCGGGCATAGGCCGCCTCGTAGCGGTCGGCGTCGGCGTCGGTGCGCGCACCCTCGCCGAGCATGTCGAACGAACAGACGAAGCCGTCCGCGGCCGCCCGCTTGATGGCCTTCTCGATGGTCGCTCCCAGGACGAACTGCTCGCCCATGATCTTGACCGCCGCGCCCACCGCCCGGCGGATCACGGGCTCTCCCAGCCGCCCCGCCAGCCGGCGGACAAAGCCGGGGAGATCGTTCTTCGCGTCCTCGTCGGGATCGATGAGCTTGCCGGTGAGCATCAGGCTCCAGGTGGAGGCGTTCACCAGCACCGAGTCGGACTTGCCGGCGTGGCTCGCCCAATCGGCGGACGCGATCTTCTCGGCGATCAGCCGATCCCGGGTCTCCTCGTCAGGGGTGCGCAGGAGGGCCTCTGCGAGGCACATCAGCGCGAGACCCTCGCGGGTGGAGAGGCTGAACTCCTGCAGGAAGCTCTCCACCACCCCTTGCCGGCGGGCCGACTTGCGGGCGGCTCTTACCAGCGCTTCGGCTTCCTGGCGGACCGCCTCCCGGTCCTCGGGAGACAGCGGCCGAGCCGCGAGATGGGCGGCCAGAACCGAACGTTCGTCGGCGAACTTGAGGGCGTCCAGATGATCGAACGTCATTGGGGGGGGCTTCCGCTGAAATGATCTCCGGAGTAACGCAGCCTTCGCCAGATGTGCTGCGGATCAAGTGGCGGCATGCCGCAGATCGTACGCCAGGGATGGAAGATGTCGAATAACGTACGGCTGGACGAGACGGACCGACGCCTCCTTCGAGCGTTGCAGGCGGACGGCCGGATCAGCAACGCCGATCTCGCCGAGCGCTGCAACCTGTCGCCATCGGCCTGTTCCGAGCGGGTACGGCGGCTGCGGGAAGGCGGCTTCATCACCGGCTTCACCGCCCTCGTCGATCCCGAGAAGGTCGATCGCGGCGTCCTGATTTTCGTTGAGGTGGGGCTGGATCGCACGACCCCCGAGGTATTCGAAACCTTCGCCGCGGCGGCGCGCCGGTCGCCCGACGTGCTGGAGTGCCACATGGTGGCCGGCGGCTTCGACTATCTCATCAAGGCCCGGGTGAAGGACCTTGTCGCCTGGCGCCTGTTCCTCGAGGAGGTCCTGGTGCGGATCCCCGGCGTTCGGGAAACCCGGACCTATGCGGTTCTGGAGGAGGTCAAATCGACGACTCAGCTGCCTGTCTGACCCCGCCCGTCTGATCCGATCGTCGAACGGCCATGAACGGCAAAGGGCCCGGCGTCGCCGCCGGGCCCTCGCTTAGATACCGACTGTCGTCGGCGATCGAGATCAGAAGTTGATGTCGATCGTCGAGCGGCGGTTCAGCGGCTCCTTCACACCGTCGGGAGTCGGGACCGCGAGGTCGCGCTCGCCAACCCAATCCACCTGCAGGGTGGACTGGTTGACGCCCTGGCTGACCAGCGCATCGGCGACGGCCTTGGCCCGACGCTCGGACAGGCGGACGTTGTAGGCCGGCGAACCCGAGGTGTCGGTGTGACCGACGACCACGATGCGCGTGGCGTTACCGCTCTTGGCGTAGTTGGCGGCCTCCGAGACCACCTGCTGCGCTTCGGGCGTCAGCAGATACTGGTCAAACGGGAAGTAG
>JAEYNH010000197.1 GCA_023412655.1 Pseudomonadota bacterium
GCGGCAGGGCGCGCGCGGCTTCGGGCTCAGGCTCCGTGGTCTCGGCGACGACCTCAGGCGCCGCGGGCTCGGGGGCCGGCGGCGGGGCGGCTTCAGGCGCCGCGCGCCATCGCGTCCCGCAGGACGAGCACTTCACCGTCCGCCCTTCCGGCGGGATGCGCGCATCGTCCACGAAATAGCTGGTGGCGCAGTCTGGACAGGTCAGTATCATGACGCCGAATCGGACGCTCCAGCACCCTCACTCCGAGGTCGCCGATTTCGGTCTCCATGTCCAGAAAGCCGAATGCCGGGGTGGCCCGCGAGGCCGCCGATGAAATCGTACGCTTCGACGGCGTGGCCATGCGGTATGGCCGCGGGCCTGAGGTGCTGTCCGGCCTGAACTTTACCCTTCCCCGCGGCTCGTTCCATTTCGTCACCGGCGCTTCCGGGGCCGGGAAGAGTTCGCTGCTCAAGCTGATCTACCTTGCCGCGCGACCGTCGGCAGGGGTGGTGCGCCTGTTCGGCGAGGACACCCAGAGCCTGAGACCCAGCGAGCTTCCACGGCTTCGCCGCCGCATCGGCGTGGTGTTCCAGGACCTGATCCTGCTCGACCATCTATCCGCCTTCGACAACGCCGCCCTGCCCCTGCGCATCGCCGGCCACAAGCCATCCGAATACCGTAGCGACGTCGCTGAACTGCTGGCCTGGGTAGGCCTGTCCAAGCGCATGCAGGCCTTGCCGCCCACCCTCGCAGGCGGCGAGAAGCAGCGTCTCGCCATCGCCCGGGCGGTGGTCAATCGGCCCGAGATTCTGCTGGCTGACGAGCCCACCGGGAACGTCGACCAGGAGATGGCCTTGCGCATCCTGCGTCTGTTCGTCGAGCTGAACCGGCTGGGGACCACGGTGGTCATCGCCACCCACGACCAGGACCTCGTCGCCCGCTCCAACAAGCCGGTGCTGCACCTGGAGGGCCGCCGCATCGTCGCCCTGCCGCCGCAGGGGCCGCGCGCCGCCCCGCCGACTGACGCCGAGCCCACGGACGCGCCATGAGCGAAGCGCCCTTCGACCTCGCCCGCTGGCGCCCTGCGCCGTTCCTGCCCGCCAAGGACGCCCGCGATCCGGCGCTGATCTTCGTGGTGGCGGTGCTTTGCTTCCTCGCCTGCCTCACCGCCATGGGCGTGCTCGCCGCCGACCGCGCCGCGCGGGGTTGGGCCGGGCAGCTCACCGGGGAGGCGACGGTCATCGTCCGCGCCCGGGGCGGAGAGACGCCGGACGCCGCGGCCGCCCGGGCCGCCGAGACCTTGGCCGGTGTGCGCGGCGTGGCCGAGGCCCGCGCGCTGGAACGCGAGAAGGCCTATGCCCTGGTCCGCCCCTGGCTGGGCGATATGGCCGACCTCGAGGACCTGCCGGTCCCGCGACTGGTGGCCGTCACCCTGGACCGCCAGACGCCGGCCAGCACCGAGGCCCTCACCACCGCCCTCACGGCCCAGGGCCTCGATACCGTGGTGGACGACCACTCCATCTGGATCAACGACATCCGCCGCGCCGCCGGCGTCGTCCGCTGGACCGGCGCCGCGGTCTTCCTGCTGATCGCCCTCGCCGCCGGGGCCGTGGTCGCCTTCGCCACCCGGGCGGGGCTCGCCGCCCGCAAGGACGTGGTCGAGGTGCTGCACCTCAGCGGGGCCGAGGACGGCTATATCGCCGCGCTGTTCCAGCTCCGTTTCGCCCGCATCGCCGCGGTTGCTGGGACGCTGGGAGCCGTGGCCGCGGCGGGTCTGGGCGCCACGCTGCGGCTCGCGGGCGGCGGCCAGGGTCTGACGCCCGCCCTGCCGCTCGCCTGGACCGACCTGCTCGCCGCCTTGCCCGCACCGCTGCTGGCGGCGGCGGTGGCCGCCGTGGCCGCCCGGCTTTCAGCCACGGCGCGGATCCGGGCGCTATAAGGGCTCATGAAGTCGGTCGCGGCCTTCCTCGTCCTGGCGCTGATCTGGCTTGCGGGGCTGTTCGCCTTTGCGGCCCGGGTGCAGCATTCGACGCCCGCGCCCCTGCCTGAACGGGCCCAGGGGATCGTGGCGCTGACCGGCGCTGGCTCCGACCAGCGCATCGCCGCCGCCATCGGCCTCCTGGAGGACGGCTATGGCCAGCGGGTCCTGGTGTCCGGCGTCAACCGCGAGGCCAGCCGGGAAGACATCCGCAACGTCTCCCGCGCCGTGCGCCGGCTCTACGATTGCTGTGTGGATCTGGGCTTCACGGCCGCCGACACCGTGGGCAACGCCCGCGAGACGGCCGACTGGGCCCTGGCCATGCGCTACACCAGCCTGATCATCGTCACCGCTGACTACCACATGCCCCGAGCCATGCTGGAGCAGCAGGCCGTCTTCCACGGCTCCGGCGTGCGGCTGCAGACCTACGCCGTGCCGACACCCGCCCTGAAGAGCCGCCGGTGGTGGCGCAGCCCCCGGGCCGCCCGCTTGATGGTGGTGGAGTATTGCAAGTATCTGGCGATCCTCGGCCGTGAAGCGGTGCTGGGCCTCGGCCCCCGCACGACCCCGCTGGATGCGGTCGTTCCTCAACAGCCAGCCCGATGAGGCCCCGGTCGTGATCGCCGTCCGCTCGTTCGTCTACGTGGCGCTTTTCTATCTCTGGACTGCGGCGATCGCCGTCCTCGCCACCCCGGTGCTGCTGGGCCCGCGCAGCTGGACCTTCGCGCTGTTCCATTTCTGGGGCCGCGGCGTGACCGGCATGCTGCGCATCTGCGACATCCGGGTGGAGGTACGCGGCCGCCAGTTCATCCCCGACGGTCCCGCCCTGATCGCTCCCAAGCACCAGTGCATGCTGGACGTCTTCGCCCAGTACACCTGGCTGCCCGCGGCCGCCTTCGTCATGAAGAAGGAGCTGCAGTGGATCCCCTGGTTCGGCTGGTACGCGGCCAAGTCGGGGGCCATCGTGGTCGACCGCGAGGGCGGCTCGAAGACCATGCGCCAGGTGATCCGCGAGGGTCGAGAGCGTTTCCAGCGGGGCCAGCAGGTGGTGATCTTCCCGGAGGGCACGCGGCAGGCGCCGGGCGCGCCCCCAGACTACAAACCGGGCATCGCCGCCCTCTACCGCGAACTCGACGTGCCGGTCTGCCCCGTAGCCACCAACGCCGGCGTCCACTGGCCGGCCCACGGCTTCATCCGTAAGCCGGGGGTGATCGTCTTCGAGTACCTCGAACCCATTCCGCCCGGCCTGAAGCGCGCCGACTTCATGCGCCGCCTGGAAGAGGCCATCGAGGCCCGCTCCACCGAGCTCATGGCGCTCTGAGCGGCGCCTAGGCCGCGGGCTCCCGGGCCTCGACGAGCCCCAGCAGCCTTTCCATGACCGTGTCGCGAACGCCCTCCTCTCGGAGGTGCCCCACCAGGTCGCGCAGATAATCCACATTCCGCCCCGACAGGCCTCGCGCCCCGGCGATCAGCTCGGCCTGCCGCTCCAGCGACAGGGCCCCGGCCCACTGCGGATGGCGAACGTCGGACAGGAACGTTAGGGCTTCCACCCGCCGCCCGTCGGAAAGGCGCACGACGGAACTCGCCTCGATATAGGTCTCGGTCGGCTGCTCGCGCTCCTTGAGATAGGCGTAGGTGTCGGCCCAGTCGGCCTCGCCCACCCGGTAGGCCATGCCCCGGGTCGCCCCGCCGGGCGCGAGGCCCAGGACCAGCCCCGGGCGCTCATAGGTGCCGCGGTGGTGGACGGAAAAGATGCAGAAGGCCCGCCGCCGGCCGTGTAGTGTCGCCGCCTGCCGCTCCTGATAAGGGAAGCCAGGCCGCCACATCAGCGATCCGTAGCCGAAAACCCAACGCTCGTCCGACATCCCGACCCGAAGCCAAAGCCGCCCGTACCGCATGTCTCTGCACGATCTGCCCCCGCCCCGCAAACGTCGCTGGCTCGGCCTGGTCATCCCCTGGGTGATCGCCGCCCTCCTAGTCATCGGCTGGACAGGCGCCTGGTTCTGGGCCCGGGGCGAGGCCGAAGCGCGGATGGACGCAGCCGTCGAGACCCTGCGCAAGGCCGGCTACCAAGTATCCTGGAAATCCAGAGCGGTCGGCGGCTACCCTTTCCGGCTGTCGGTGAGCCTTGAAGAGCCGCGCATCCTCGAGCCCGCCGGCTGGGGCCTGGAAGCGCCGCGCCTGGAGGCCGACGCGCGAATTTCCTCCCCCACCAGCTGGATGATCGCCGCGCCAGACGGCCTGACCTTCGTGCGTCCCGTGGGCGGTCCCGTTCGGGTCCAGGGCAAGGTGGTCCGCGCCAGCCTCACCCATCCCACCGAGGTTCCCCCGCGCCTCTCGTTCGAAGGTGTCGACCTGACGTTCCAGCCGGGCGCGGGCGCGCAGCCCTTCGGCCTCGAGGCGGCCAAGCGCGTGGAGTTCCACCTGCGCGGCAACCGAGACCTCGACGAGGCGCTGATCTCGCTCAAGGTCGACGACGGCAAGGCGCGCCTTTCGGGCCTGCTCGGCCGCATCGCCGGTGAGCGGCCCGTGTCGATCGTGTGGAACGCCACCCTCTCCAAGATCGCAGCCTTCCGCGGCGCCGACTGGGCGGACGCTGTGCGCAACTGGCTCGGCGCGGGCGGCCGGATGAGCCTGCGCCAGGCCGGGATCACCGCCGGCGAGGCGGTGCTGGGCTCCAACTCGGGGAATTTCGGGGTCGGCTCGGACGGCCGCCTCTCCGGCTCCATGGAGGTCACCCTGCGCCAAGCTCCCCGGGCCCTGGGGGCCATGGGCGACACGGGCGTGATCCCACAGGAGCGGGCCGCCGCCGCTGCCGCCGTGGCCGCCGCGCGCGAGGGCGCGGGCGAAGCGGCGAGCGCCACCATCCACTTCCAGGCGGGCCAGACCACCCTCGGACCAGTGGCGCTGGGCCCCGCACCCAAGGTCTATGAGGTCCGCTGAAGGCTTGGTGAGAGCGCTCCCATAAGTCCTTTACAGCGTCTCGGCGCTGGGCAAGCGTGACCGGACGCCAAGCGCCGGAGGACGCCGTGGACGAGATGAGCCGTCGAACCATCCTGGCCGCCGCGGCGGCTGTGGCCGCTGCGCCCGGCGCGGCCGGGGCCCAGGGGCCCAACGGGCGGAAGATCGGCTACGCCATCGTCGGCCTGGGTTCTTACGCCACCCGTCAGATCATGCCGGCCTTCGCCGCGGCGGAGAATGTGCGCATCACCGCCTTGGTCAGCGGCTCGCCCGAGAAAGCCGCCAGACTGGCCGCCGAGTACGGCGTTCCCGCCGCCGGCCTCTACACCTACGAGACCTTCGACCGCATCGCGGACAATCCGCAGGTGGACGTGGTCTACGTCGTCCTGCCGCCGGCCATGCACGCCGAGTACACGATCCGGGCCGCCAAGGCGGGCAAGCACGTGATGTGCGAGAAGCCGATGGCCGTTTCGGTGCGCGAATGCGAGCAGATGATCGCCGCCTGCAAGGCGGCGAACCGTAAGCTGATGATCGGCTATCGCAGCCGCTTCCAGCCGCACAACCTGGAGGCTATCCGCCTGCTGCGGGCGGGGGAGCTCGGCTCCATGCGCACTATCACCGCCGAACACGGCTTCAACATCGGCGATCCCACCCAGTGGCGGCTGAAGAAGGCCATGGCCGGCGGCGGCGCCCTGATGGACATCGGCATCTACAGCCTCAACGCCGCCCGCTATCTGACGGGGGAAGAGCCGGTGGAGGTCACCGCCCTCGAACGCACCGACCGCTCCGATCCGCGCTTCTCGGAGGTGGACGACACCATCCTCTTCGCCCTGCGCTTTCCCTCCGGCGTGGTGGCCAACTGCATCTCCTCCTACTCGAGCACCCACAATCGCTACCGTGTGGTCGGCCGAGACGGCTGGCTGGAACTCGACCCCGCCACCTCCTATGGCGGCCAGCAGATGCGCGTCTCCCGCCGCGGCCAGCCCCCGGAGCCGCGCGAGTTTCCTGGCGCCAAGAGCCAGTTCGCGGGCCAGCTCGATCACCTGGCCGGTTGCATCCGGACGGGCGCAGAGCCCATCGTCCCAGGCGAGGAAGGCCTGAAGGACATGCGCGTCATCGAGGCGATCTACGAGGCCGCCCGAACGGGTCGGACGGTCAGGCTGGCTTGAGGCCGTATCCAAGGGGAGCCCGATGAGCCGGTTCTACGAACGCCACGTCCTCCCGCGCCTGCTCAAGTGCGCCTGCCAGGCGCGGCCGGTGATCAAGCAACGGATGAAGGTGGTCCCTCGCGCCGAAGGCCGTGTGCTGGAACTGGGGATCGGCATGGGACTGAACCTTCCGTTCTACGACCCCGCGCGGGTGGAGAGCGTCACCGGCGTGGACCCCGCTCCCGCCCTGCGCGCCATGGCGCAGGCGGCGCCGAGGCCTGCCGGCCTCACTGTCCGCGTGGAGGACGGCGCCGCCGAAGCCCTCCCCTTCGGGGCGGCCAGCTTCGACTGCGTGGTTTGCACCTTCACCCTCTGCTCGGTGCAGACGCCAGCCGGCGCCCTGGCCGAGGCGCGCCGCGTGCTGAAGCCAGGCGGCCGGCTGCTCTACTGCGAGCACGGCCTCGCCCCCGACCGGCAGGTCCAGATCTGGCAACGGCGGCTCGATCCGCTCTGGGCGCGGATCGCTGGCGGTTGTCACCTCGTCCGGCCGATCACCTCGGCCATCGCCGGCGCGGGCTTCAAGATCGTGGAGTCCGAAACCATGTACCTCCCTGGCACGCCCCGGCCGCTGGGCTGGAACGAGTGGGGCGTAGCGGCCGCCTGAGCGCCGAACTCCGAGAACATGATTTTTCGGTAATCCTGGATTTCGCAGGATTCCTTATCGCTCTTCGAGCTTAGCTATAGACGATTGTTGCTTAAATGAGACAGGCGTTCGGCAAAGCCTGTCTCTGGCGGAGCTGCGCCTTGAGCCTGGGGGCGGCGCTACATAGGTGCCGCCCTCCTCCCGGGAGACCGGGGCTCTCAGTTAGGACTGACAATGAAGAAGAACCTGTTCGCCGCGGCCGCCGTCGTGGCCTTCCTCGGGTCGGCTGTGGCCGCCAACGCTCAAACCATCGGCCATGTGGGCGCCAACTACTCGCGCGTCGAAGCCGATACCGCGTTCGGTGACGTGAACAGCGACGTGTTCCAGGCCGAAGGCGCCGTGCGCTTCGACGCCGGCTCGCTGGGCGCCTCGATCA
The DNA here is from genome assembly GCA_023412655.1 of Pseudomonadota bacterium. Lineage (GTDB taxonomy): Bacteria > Pseudomonadota > Alphaproteobacteria > Caulobacterales > Caulobacteraceae > Phenylobacterium. Next base: position 7,147 of record JAEYNH010000197.1, read on the forward strand.
ACGGCGCGATCACCGACTACGAAGGCGACACCTCCTTCGGCGCCACCGGCCACCTGAACACCACGATCGCCAACGGCCTGGTCGGCGGCTTCGCCGGCGTCGAGACCTCCGACGACATCACCATCTGGGGCGTCGGCGTCGACGGTCAGTTCAACCTGGCCCCGAACACCGTCCTCTACGGCCAGGCCGGCTACGGCAACGCCGATGACTTCGGCAACGCCGACATGTGGGCCGTCCGTGGTGAGCTGCGCCACTACGTGAGCGACAACTTCAAGCTCCAGGGCTCGGCCGGCTTTGTCACCGCCGACACCGACTTCGGCGATGTCGATGGTTGGACCGTCGGCGCGGAAGCCGAATACCAGTTCACCGGCTCGCCGTTCTCGGTGGTGGTCGGCTACGAGCGCTTCGACTCGAACGACCTGCGGATGGACAGCGACACGTTCCGCATCGGCGGCCGCTACACCTTCGGCGGCTCGATCAAGGATCGTGACCAGTCGGGCGCCGCGCTCGGCTCGGTCGCCAAGCTCTTCGGTGCGGGCCTGATCCGCTAAAAGCGGCCGTCCAAGCCGAAAACCGACGCCCCCGGGACCCCACGCCCGGGGGCGTTTTTTCTCACCGCCCGGCGACGACCACCTGCTCCGAAACGAACCCGGCTCGCGCCAATTCGCGCTCGGCCTGGGTAAAGCCGTACTGGGGAACGATCTCGCCCCGGCGGTCGACCACCTGGCTCCAGTTCGCGGCCACCCGCTCACCGGCGCCCGGTCCAGCGCCGGCATGGTAGCCCTCGGTCAGGGTCACATGGGCGGCGGCGAAGTTTCCCCCGCCCGCGCACAGAATGGCCCGGCTGGGAGCATCCTCGCCCACCAGCGCCAGCAGGCCGGGACTCACCAGCGACGGGGCCAGCCGTTGCAGGCTCTCATCCGACAGCACCCCTTGGGTCATCTGGGTCGCCGCGGTCGGGGCCAGAGCGTTGACCCGAATGCCATGGCGCGCCCCCTCGATCGCCAGGGTCTGCATCAGGCCCACCAGCGCCATCTTCGCCGCCCCATAGTTCGCCTGGCCGAAGTTGCCGTAGAGGCCCGAAGACGATGTGGTCATGACGATGCGGCCATAGCCCTGCTGGCGCATCGTGTCCCACACCGCCTTGCAGCAGATCGCCGCCCCCATCAGGTGCACGTCCACCACCAGGCGGAAGTCGTCCATGGTCATCTTGGCGAAGCTCTTGTCCCGCAGGATGCCGGCGTTGTTGACCAGGATGTCGATCCGCCCCCAGGCGCTCAGCGTCCGCTCGACCATCGCCGCGACGCCCGCCTCGTCGGTGACCGAGCAGGCCACCGCCATGGCCTCGCCGCCCGCGGCGGCGATCTCGGCGGCCACGCCGTCGGCGGCCGCCTGGGACACATCGTTGACCACCACCTTGGCGCCCTTGGAAGCCAGGTAGACAGCGTGCGCGCGGCCAAGGCCTCCGCCCGACCCGGTCACGATGACGATACGTCCTTCAAGCGACATTGGAACTCCCCCTTCTAGTTATTCACTCTCACGCTAGCGAATATTGAGAGGCCGGTGAAGGCGCCGCCGCCAGCGCCGGCCAGCGCGGCCAGACTCCGCCGCTAGGCGCCCCGCGCCGCCTTGCGGCTCTCGCAGATCTCCAGGAAGCCGGCGGCCATGAAGCGGGCCATCCTTTGCTTGATGGCCGGGAAGTCATCCGATTTGCACAGGCCGTTGGACAGCTTGTCGATCCGGCCCGTGCGCCCCAGCGTCACCATCAGGGCCCCGGTGACAAAGTGATAGCCCCAGAAGATGTCTTCTTCGGAGGCGTCCGGCAGCGCCTGTTTCAGGATGCTCACCAGCCGCAGCACCACCGGATCGAAGTGCTTGTCCATCAGCTCGGCGCCTTCGGTGGTGTTGGCCGCCTGCGCTCCCAGCGCACCGTAGTTCTTCCAGCCTTCGCCGCCCTCAATGTAGAGGTCGAGGTCGGTGTCCAGGAAGGCGTGCAGCGCCCCCTCCACCGTCGGCTGCCCGGCCGCCGCAGCCTCGTAGTCCTCCAGCGCCTTCATGCGCAGCTCGCTGGTCACCGCCGCCCGGCGGGCGAACACCGCGTCGAACAGCTTCTTCTTGTCCTCGAAGTAGTAGTTCAGCAGCGTGTGGTGCACGCCCACCCGCTGGGCCACATCCTTGAGGGTGACCCCATAGAGGCCGTGCCGGGCGAACAGATGCTCGGCCGCGTCGAGGATCTGCTCCATCGACTCGGCGCGCTGCTCCGCCTTCTTCGACTTCCGGCGGGGTTTCGGGGTCTCGGCCACGTTCCGTTCTTTCGGGCGCGCCGCCGGACCCGTCAAGTCGAGGCCCCGACCGGCTCCCCGCCGTACTCGAGCCTGAGCCGAAGCTTGTCGATCTTGCCCGTCGCTGCCAGCGGCATGCTCTCCAGGCGCACAATCGCGTCGGGAATCCACCAGCTGGCCACCTTGCCCTTCAGGGGCTCCAGCAGCGCCGCGTCCGTGGCGTCCGGATCGCGCAGCTCCACCAGGAGGATCGGCCGCTCGCCCCACTTGGGATCGGCCCGGCCGATCACCGCCGCCAGGGACACCTCCGGCAGGGCGCTGACCACCGCCTCGATCTCGGCCGGGTTGATCCACTCGCCGCCCGACTTGATCAGGTCCTTGGCCCGACCGGTGATCATCAGGTTGCCCGCCTCGTCGATCCTGGCGAGGTCGCCGGTGGCGAACCAGCCGTCCGCGTCGGTAGCGGGCGCCGTCTCGCCGAAATAGCGCTCCACCACCGCCGCGCCGCGCACATACAGCCGCCCCTCGGCGTTGCGCTGCTCGGGCAGAGGCCGGCCCTCGGCGTCGGCGACCATCAGGTCGACCCCGACGGCCGGCCGCCCGGAGAGGGCCGGCGTGCGCGGGTCATGAGGCCCTGCCACCGTCCCCGAAGGCGAGAGTTCGGTCATGCCCCAGCTGGTCTGGATGATGACCCCGAGTCGCTCCTCGAGCCGGGCCATGAGGGCCGGCGGCATGGGCGCCCCGCCGACGATGATCCGCTTCAGGCTTGGCAGGTCCGCGCCCGTCGCCTCCACATGTTCCAGCAAGCCCAGCCAGACGGTAGGCACGCCCACCGCCACCGTCACGTCCTCCGCCTGGATCAGGCGCGCCAGGCTCGCCCCGTCGTTGTTGCGCCCCGGCAGCACCAGCTTGGCGCCCACGGCCGGGGCCGCGAACGGAAGGCCCCAAGCATTGGCGTGGAACATCGGCACGACGGTCAGCACCGCGTCGGCGCCGCCCAGGGCCATGGTGTCGACCTGCAGCGCGCGCAGGGTGTGGAGGTAGCTGGCGCGATGGGTGTAGGTCACGCCCTTGGGCGCCCCCGTCGTGCCCGAGGTGAAGCACAGGCCGCAGGGAGCGTTCTCGTCGAAACCGCCCCAGGCGAACTCAGGCTCCGCAGCCTGCAGCAGGTCCTCCAGGGCCGGCGCGTCGGCCTCCGCGGGACCGTCGATGGTCAGCAGCCGCACGGCCTGCGGCGCGCGCTCGGCCACCTGCCTGGCGAGCCCGAGCAGGTCGGCGCCGGCGATAAGCACCTTCGCCCCGGATCGCTCCAGCATGGCCGCCAGGTGTCCGGCGGTAAGGCGCGGATTGAGCGTGTGGCACACCGCGCCCATGCCCATGACGGCGTACCAGGCTTCCACATGGGCCTGGGTGTTCCAGGCCAGGGTCGCGACCCGATGGCCCTGCCGCACGCCCAGGTCCGCCAGGGCCGAGGACACCCGAAGACTGCGCCCCATCAATCCGGCATAGCCGATGCGGTCGCGACCTCCGTCCTCCCGCGCGGTCACCACCTCGGCCGCCGGCCGCCACTTGGCGGCGTGCCGCAGGAACTTGTCGAGCGTCAGCGCAAAGGGCTGCATGGCTCCGTCGATCATCGGCGCTCCGGGTACTCAGGCGGCAGCGGCGGCGACACGACGCCGACATTCCAGTTCCACGGCGTATGTCCCTCCGCCCTGCGGCGGCGCACCACGGCCTCGTGCAGCTCATACATCCCTGGCATCAGCACGGCCTTGGCCTTGGGCTCGTCTTCGAAAGCCATGTAGGCCCGGCCCTGGCCGTAGGGCGCCCACTCGCCCCCGGGCTGGCCGGTCTTCACGAATTGCGCCCAGTAGCCCTGGATGGCCTCGGTCAGCCGGGCCTCAGCGGACGTCGCCGGCGGCTTTGGCCAGCCGGCGGGCGTCCGATCGTGCGTACCGAACACATAGGGGATCTCGGCCGCGTGGAAGGCGTGCAGGTCGAGGGCCCGGGCCGAGGGCCAGCCGTGGTCGAACAGATAGAGGTAGCCGCGCTGGCCGATCGCCGTCTGCTTCGCCGCGACCCGCTCCGCGGTCCAGCCATAGAGGGCGTCGCGGGGCGCGGCGATCACGCTCTCCGCAAGGTCGCTCGCCGGGTAGAGCCGCAGGAAGTCGTCGGCCAGGTCGCCATATCGCTGGCGGATCTGCGCCTCATAGGCCGCCGGGTTTGCCGGTTTTGGCCCCGCCAGCATTCGAAGCGAGCGGATTTCGCCCTGGTTGAAGCCGATCAGCACCGGCGCCCGGGCCTGCTCGCCGGCGTCGAACACCTCCACGGGTTGGCGCAGGACCTTGCCGTCCACCGCGCCCAGCGGGAAGAAGCCCGCCTTGCGGGCGCGCTCCACCAGCTCCGCGGCGTCCATCGCCCGCAGCGTGGCCAAATCCGGCGCCGCCAGCTGGCCGGCCAATCTCGCGCCGGCGGCCTCGGCCGGCTCGAGGCCATGACGCCGCGCCTTCAGTTCGGGCGTCGAGATCATGTAGGCGCTCTGCAGGATGGCCTTGTCGAACAGGCCATCGGCCAACGGCGAGGCCATCAGGTAGAGCACGCTCAGCGCCCCCGCCGACTCTCCGGCCACCGTCACCTTTGCCGGATCGCCGCCGAAGGCCGCGATGTTGCGCTTCACCCAGGTCAGGGCGGCGATCTGGTCCAGCAGGCCGTAGTTTCCCGAAACCCCGTCCGGGCTCTCGGCCGACAGCTCCGGGTGCGCCAGATAGCCCAGCACGCCCAGGCGGTAGTTGATGCTCACCACCACGACGCCGCGCTTCGCCAGGCTGGCGCCGTCGTACATGCTCTCACGGCTGGAGCCGGTGACCAGCGAGCCACCATGGATCCACACCATCACAGGGGCGCCCCGCGCGCCCTTCGGCGCCCAGATGTTCAGGGTCAGGCAGTCCTCGGACAGCTGCGGCAGCTCGCTGGAATAGAGGCCACCGGGAGGCATCCGCGGCTGCAGGCAGGCCGGGCCGAAGGCCTTGGCCTCGCGCACGCCGGCCCAGGGCGCGAGCCGCGCGGGCGGGCGCCAGCGTCGCGGGCCCGTGGGCGGCGCGGCATAGGGCACGCCCTTGAAGATATTCAGCCCGCCGACCGTCTCGCCTCGCAGGGCGCCCGCAGGCGCATGCGCCACGGGGGCAGCCCGGACTGCGGCGCCGGCAGGCGCGGGCAGCGCAACAGCCAGAGCCATGCCCAGCGCCAGGGCAGGAGCAGCGATGCCCCCCCTCATCCAGCCGCCTCCTCGCGCCGCAGCACGCGGGCGAGCGCCAGGAACAGGCTGATGGCCACAGCGTACATCGGGGTCAGGGCGTAGAAGGCCATCTGCAGCGAGTTGTGAGGATGGGCGCCCTTCAAGGCGTCGCTTACCGCCCCGACGAAGGTGGGGCCCACGCCCATGCCGATCAGGTTCATGACCAGCAGCAGCAGGGCCCCCGACAGCACGCGCTGATGCGGCGCCACCTCCTCCTGCACCAGGGCTACCGCCGAGGAGAGATAGAAGTAGTTCAGGAAGGTGGGGAACAGCAGGAACGTCAGCGCCAGCGGCCAGGTCGGCGCCCACACGAAGGCCAGGAAGGGAGCGATGGCCAGGGTGAGCGTCAGGGCCGGCACCAGGGCGTAGGCCACCTTGGTCCGGCGCGTGTACTTGTCGATCACGCGGCCCGAGACGAAGATCCCACCGCCCATGCCGATGATCACCACCAGGGCGAACCAGAGCGATACATCCGGAAGGGTCATGCCCTTCTCGCGCATCAGGAACAGGGTGGTGAAGTTGCCCGCCCCGTAGGTGATGATCTGCGTCGCCGCGCTGGCGAGGGCGACCAGCAGCAGGGCGGGAGTCGAGAAGAACATCCGCACCGTCGGCCAGAAGCCCTCCGGACCGGTTCGCGGTTTCGGCGGGACGCCGGCCGCGCGGTCGAGGCCGCCGCGCTCAGGCTCCTTGACGCCGAACAGCACCACCAGGGCCGTCACCACGCCGATCGCCCCGATCAGCAGGAACGCCGTGCGCCAGCTGTAGGCCGCCGCGATGGCCGCGCCGAAGGCGACCCCCAGCGCCTGGCCGATGGGCGGGCCTAGATTGAACAGGCTCAGGGCGGTGCCCCGCTGACCCGGTGGGAAGTAGTCGGTGATGATCGCATAGGACGGCGGCACGCCACCGGCCTCGCCGACGCCCACCGTCATCCGCGCCAGCACCAGCTGCGGATAGTTGGCCGACAGCCCGCAGGCGATGGTCGCCGCACTCCAGAGGCCGCAGGCGAAGGCGAGCACCCTCACCCGGTTCGTCCGGTCGGCCAGCCAGCCCACCGGGATCGAGATCAGGCAGTAGAACAGCGCGAAGTAGAGCCCGCTGATCAGGCCGAGCTGGCCGTCGGTGACGCCCAGATCATCCTGGATCGGCTTGGCCAGGATCGACAGCAACTGCCGGTCCAGGAAGTTCAGCACATAGACGAAGCACAGGATGCCCAGCACCCAGCCGCCGCCCTTGACCGGGCGGACCGGCTCCTGGGCGGAGCCGGCCGCGGCGGGAGCCGCGGCCGGAGTGTCGAACCGGGTCATGATCTAGAAGTCGTAACCGACGCGCACCCCGATGGTGCGCGGCCGCTGCTCGGCGTATCGGCTGGACAGGAAAGCCTCCGGGTGCACGTAGGTGATCTTGCGGCTGTTGAAGAGGTTTTCGACGTAGGCTCCCACGGTCCAGCTGTCGAAGGCCACGGCGAAGGTTGCGTTCACATTGGTGAAGGCCTGGGTGTAGTCGTAGGTGGGCTGCAGCACGCCGGGTTGTCCCGGGATGTACGGGAAGAGACCCGGATAACGGCCCACGTGCTGGACCGTCGCCGACAGGTTGGCGCGTGCCTCCTGCGTCAGGTCGAAGCCGTAGTTGACGTAGGCCGCCCCCTGGAACCGCGGCGACGCCAGCCGCACCCCCTCGCCTGCGCCCGAGATGGCCGCCTCCGTCGGGGTCAGCTTCTTCACCTCGGCCTCATTGAAGGACCCGTTCGCGCCCAGGGTCAGGCCCTCGAACGGCAAGGCGACGATCTCGAACTCAAGACCCCGGCTGTAGGCGGAGCCGATATTGGTCGCGAACTGCACCGAATCCGAGACGCGATTGGCCTGCACCTGGATGTTCTTCCAGTCGATCCAGTAGGCGGCGAGGTTGGTGGTCAGCCGTCCGCCCAGCCAGCGTCCCTTCAGGCCGATTTCGTAGTTGGTCAGGTCGTCCGAATCCGCCCCGGCGGGGATGATGATGTCGTTCGGGTTCACCACGCTGGGCCGCCCGGCGAAGCCGTTCACGATTGGCGTCCGGAAGCCCGTCGACACCGTCGCGTAGGTGGTGATGGCCGAGGAGGGCTTGTACGAGACGCTGAGCTTGTAGGACGGGCCGGTTTCCTTGGCCTTCAAGCCGGTGACCGGTGCGATCTGCGTGACCACCAGCGGCCCCGCATAGGCTGGGGTCAGCGCGGCCGCGAGATAGTTGCTGTTGTAGCCGCCTTCCACGAAGGACTGGGCCTTGAAGCCGCCGTAGCGCAGGCCGCCGGTCACCCAGAACTGCTCGTTGAAGCGATAGGTAACCTCGCCGAAGCCGGCCAACTCCTCGGAGTTCGTGTGGTTGTACTGGCGCTGGTAATATTCGTCCGGCAGGCCCGTGAACCCGCGGAAGGCCAGGTAGTCGGCCCGGGAGCGGTAGTTGTAGTCAACGTCCAACCGACGATCGAGGTAGAAGCCGCCGATCACCCAGTCCCAGTCGCCGCCGGGATCTGACGCCAACCGCAGCTCCTGGACGAAGGTGTCCATGTAGGCGTCGGCGTCCAGGGCGAACGCGATGCTCCGCAAAGCGGGCGTGGCGCCAGGGGGCAAGAAGGTGCCGGCCAGGTCCACATAGAATTTCTGGTCGAACTTCGAGAACGTGCTCGAGCTGGTGAGCTCGGCGCCGTCGAACTGGTGCTCGAGAGTCGCATTGTAGTTGGTCAGCCACCCCTGGAAGAGGTCCGGCGCGTCCGAATAGCGGGTGTCGTGAACCCGCCGGCCGTTCACCACCGGCGTAACCGTGGACGAATCGCGGGGCTTGCTGACCTCGCGCGAGACCAGCAGCTTGATCGAGGTTCGGTCGGTGGGCTCCCACAGCAGCGCCACGCGGCCGCCCCAGGCGTCCAGGTCGTTCGAGTTCGTCCGGGCCGCCAGGCCGAGGTTGTCGATGTAGCCTTCCTCGTTGCGGAGGAAGCCCACCGCCCGGATGGCCAGCTTGTCCTCGACGAGCGGCATGTTGATCATGCCGTTGTAGCGCTGGCGCAGACTGTCCGAGCCGGTCACGCCCACGTCCGCCAGCACCGAGGCCTCGAACTCGCGGGTGTTCGGCCGCTTGGTGAGGATGCGCAGCGCGCCCGATAGCGAACCCGAGCCGAACAGCGTCCCCTGCGGCCCGCGCAGGAACTCCACGCGCTCCACGTCGAACAGGTTGGGATCCAGCACCGTGGTGTTGCCGATGGTCGAGATCGGCAGTTCGTCGATGTAGACGGCCACCGTGCTCTGCAGGTTGGCGCCATAGCCGTTGGTGGCGATGCCTCGGGCGGTGAAGTTGTTGAAGTTGGCCGACGGGCGGTTCAGCACCACGCCGGGCGTCTCCACGGCCAGGCCCTCGTAGCCGACGATACCCTTGGCGGTCAGGGCCTCCTGAGAATAGGCCGTCACGCTCAGCGGTACGTCCTGCAGGCGTTCGGCCCGGCGGGTGGCGGTGACGATCACCTCGCCCACATCCGTGGTGGCGCGGGGTTGCGGAGCGGTCTGAGCCATCGCCGGCGTAGCGGCGAGCAGGGTCCCGGCCGCGCCAAACGCGCACGCCGACCCGAGTAGAAGCGCCTTCATCTTACCCTTCCCTCCCTTCAGCCGGTCATTGGCGCCGGCTGCTTTCGATAACGCCACGATGCGATAGCTCGACCTCGCAAGTCAACACTCACTATCGCGTGTGTGAATATACGAACGCGGCGAATTTGATATCAGGACGAGCCGGCGCGCCGACCCTGGGAAGGGATGTTCCGAGATGTGGGGAAGCGCGAAACGACCGTGGTAGCTGGGGGCGGGCTCGAACCGCCGACCTGTGGGTTATGAATCCACCGCTCTAACCAGCTGAGCTACCCAGCCACGGTCGCCTCAAGCGAGGTGGGGCTTATAGGGGTTCGCCTTCGCCGCTTCAAGCGCTTGGGCTTAAGCGATTTGCACACTAGGGTCGCGGCCGCGATGAGCGTCCTCCACCTCCTGGGTACGGCCGGCGACGGCGGGGCCGAAACCTACTTCGTCAGCCTCGTGGAGGCGCTGGCCCGGGCGGGCGTCCCGCAGGCGGCCGCGATCCGCCGCCATCCCGACCGCGAGGCCCGGCTGAAGGCGGCGGGCGTGCCGGTCCGCGCCCTGCCCTTCGGCGGTCCCCTCGACGTCATCACCCGCCCCGCAGTGGCGGGGTTCGCCTCGGTGCAGGGGGCGAAGGTGGCCCTGGCCTGGATGAACCGCGCCGCCCGCCACACCCCCCGCGGACCCGCCAATGGCGGCTGGGCGCGGATCGGCCGGCTCGGCGGCTACTACAACCTCAAATACTATCGGAACTTCGACCACCTGGTGGCCAACACCGAGGACATCGCCGACTGGATCGTGGGCCAGGGATGGCCGGCCGGGAAAGTCAGCTGCATCCCCAATTTCGCCGCCGCTCCCAGCGACGTGCCGGCCCTCGATCGGGCGAGCCTGAACACCCCCGCCGACGCGCCCCTGCTGCTCGGGATGGGCCGGCTGCACGAATCAAAGGCCCACGACGTTTCCCTCCACGCGCTGACGCGCCTGCCCGGCGCCTATCTTTGGATCGCCGGCGCCGGCCCGCTGGAGGCCAAGCTGCACGGCATGGCCGCCGCCCTTGGCGTGAGCGATCGCGTCCGGTTCCTGGGCTGGCGCACCGATCCCTCGGCCCTGTACCGCGCCGCGGACGTCTGCGTGTTCCCGTCCCGCTACGAGCCGCTGGGCAATGTGGTGATCCAGGCCTGGGCCCACGGCCTACCTGTCGTCGCCGCCGAATCGCAGGGCCCCCGCTCCCTGATCACGCCCGGCAAGGACGGGCTCCTCGTGCCGGTGGATGACCCGGAAGCGCTGGCGGAAGGCGTGCGCCAGGTCCTGGGCGATTCGGTGCTGGCCTCGCGACTGACGCGTAACGGGGAACAGCGCGTGGAGGCCGACTTCTCCGAGGCCGCTGTGGTGGCGCGCTGGAAACGCCTGTTCGCCGACTTTGGAGAGCCCTGATGTGCGGCATCGCCGGCCAGCTCGGCGGCCAGGCCGCGGCCCGCGAAGATGCGGCGCGGGGCATGATCCAGGCCCTGGAGCACCGTGGGCCTGACGGGGTGCGGGTCGAGCCGGTGACCGGCGCAGCCCTGGCCCATGCGCGGCTGTCGGTCATCGACCTCGAGGGCGGCTGGCAGCCGCTGCACGCCGCGGGCGGAACGGTGATCGGCAATGGCGAGATCTACAACTATGTGGAGCTGGCCCGGGACCACGGCCTCAAGGACCGGCTTGCCACCGGCTCGGACTTCGAGCCCCTGCTGCACCTCTACGCCGAGCGCGGCGAGGCGGCGTTCGACGAGCTGCGCGGCATGTACGCCCTGTGCCTGATCGGCGAGGACGGGCGCGCCTTCCTGGCCCGCGACCCGTTCGGCATCAAGCCGCTGTACATCATGCAACACGACGAGGGCCTGGCCTTCGCCTCGGAGCCGCGGGCCTTCTTCGCCGCCGGCCTGATGCGCCCGGAGCTGGACGAAGCGGCCGCCCGGGAGCTGCTGGACTTCAACTACACGGTCGGCGAGCGCACACCGTTCCAAGGCCTGCGCCGCCTTGCGCCCGGCGAGGTGGTGGAGGTCCGTGACGGCCGCATCGTGGGCGGCTGGCGGCGGAGCTGCCGCAGCCCGGCGGCCAAGGCCGAGGACGGCGATCTGCTGCGCCAGCTGGACGCGGTGCTCGAGGACAGCGTCCGCGTCCACCAGCGCTCGGACGTGCCCTACGGCCTGTTCCTGTCGGGCGGGATCGACTCGGCGACCATCGCCACGCTGATGAGCCGGCTGAACGAGCGGCCGGTGACCGCCTATACCTGCGCCTTCGACGTGGACGGGGCCGCCGACGAGCGAGGGCAGGCCGAAGCGGTGGCCACGGCCCTGGGGCTCGACTGGCGGGAGACGCGGTTCGGGGAAGCGGACTTCTGGCGCATCCTGCCCCAGGTCGCCTGGGCGCTGGACGATCCCACCGCCGACTATGCCGTCCTGCCCACCTACAAGCTGGCCGAGGCGGCCAAGGGCACGCTGACCGTGGTGCTCACCGGCGAGGGCGGCGACGAGCTGTTCGCCGGCTACGGCCGCTACCGCCGGGCCCTGCGCCCGGCCTGGCTGGGCGGCCGTCCGGCCGAGCCGCGTGGCGCGGACCCGGC
>JAEYNH010000016.1 GCA_023412655.1 Pseudomonadota bacterium
GCCTGCAGCTCCGCCGGCAGGTAGCGCTGCAGGGGCGCCGCCAGCCGGCCCGCCGCCAGCGCCAGGGACAGCCGCCACGGCCGCGTCAGCACCGCCGGGATCGCCGCCCGCAGCAGGCGTTCGGGCCAGGGCCGGCGGTAGGTGGCCTCCACATGGGCCCGGGCGTGGTCGATCAGCTTGCCATAGTCGACGCCCGACGGGCAGGTCGAGACGCAGGACAGGCAGGACAGGCAGCGGTCGAGATGGGTGACCGTGGCCTTGGTGGGCGGCGCTTCGCTGGCCAGCATGGCCTTGATCAGTTCGATGCGGCCGCGCGGGCTGTCGCGCTCATCGCCCAGCAGGACATAGGTCGGGCAGGTGGCCGTGCAGAAGCCGCAATGCACGCAGCGGCGGATCTCCGCCCGGGCCGCGGCGTCGCCCTGGTCGTGGGGAGGCGCGATGGCGTTCATGGGACCATCCGTCCGGGATTGAGCACTTCCAGCGGGTCGAAGGCGGCCTTCACCCGGGCGTTGAGGGCGGCGAGCGGTCCGGGCAACGGCGCGAAGGCGGGCCCTTGTCCCCGCAGCCGCAGGGCGTGACCGCCCGCGCGGAGGGCTGCGGCCTGCACCGCCGGCGCCTCGGCCTCGGTGAGCAGCCAGACCAGGCCGCCGCCCCAGTCGTAGAAGGCCTCGCCGTCCAGCTCGGCGGCCACGCGCCAGCCGGACGCCGGCGGAACCGACAGGCGCCAGAGCGGCCGCGGATCATCGGCGAAGGCGTTCGCCTCCCGCACGCCGGCCCAGAACTCGCGCGAATGCTCGGGATCGAACCGCTGGACATGACCGAACGGGCGAAGCAGTCCGGCCAGCCGCTCGGCCCTGGCCTGCACCGAGGCCTCGAAGCCCTCCAGGCGCAGGGCCGTGATCGCCATCTCCGCGCCCGCCGCGAAGGCCGGCACGTGGGCGGCGGCCGAGACTTCGAACGGCCCGTTCAGCGCCGCGGTCATGGCCTGGCAGGCCCGGGCGTCGGCGAGGCCGAACAGCAGCAGGGTGGTCTCTTCCCGGGGCGCCGGCAGCACCTTGATCGTCACCTCGGTGAGCACGGCCAGGGTCCCCCACGAACCCGCCATCAGCTTCATCAGGTCGTAGCCGGTGACGTTCTTCACCACCTTGCCGCCCGCCTTGAACACCTCGCCTCGTCCCGAGACGGCCGAAAAGCCCAGGAAGTGGTCTCGGGCGGCGCCGGCGCGGATGCGGCGCGGACCCGACAGGTTGGCCGCCAGGGCCCCGCCGAGGGTCGGCTCGCCCGAGCTGTGCAGCAGGCGCGTCCAGCGGGGCGGCTCGAACGCCAGCATCTGTCCCTCGGACGCCACCAGCCGCTCCAGGTCGGCCAGCCGGGCGCCGGCCTGGGCGGTGAGCACCAGCTCATCCGGGGCGTAGTCGATCACCTTGTCCATCCCGGCCAGCGACAGGGTGATGTCGGCGCGCACCGAGCCGACCGACCGCTTGGTCCCGCCGCCCACCACCTCGATGCGACGTCCATGCGCGCCGGTCTCGGCGATCAGGGCCTGGACCTCGTCGACGCTGGTCGGCAGGCGCGCGGGGATGGCGGCGGCCAGCATCAGAACCTCGGCAGTTCGGGGAAGGCGACCTTGCCCCGATGCACGTGCATGCGCCCCAGCTCGGCGCAGCGGTGCAGGGTGGGGAACACCTTGCCCGGATTGAGCAGCAGGCCGGGGTCGAAGGCGCACTTCACCCGCTGCTGGCACGCCAGGTCCGTGGGGTCGAACATCTCGCCCATCAGGTCCCGCTTCTCCACCCCGACACCGTGCTCGCCGGTGAGCACCCCGCCGACGGCGACGCACAGCTTGAGGATTTCGGCGCCGAACGCCTCGGCCTTCTCCAACTGCCCGGGCTGGTCGGCGTCGTAGAGGATCAGCGGGTGCAGGTTGCCGTCCCCCGCGTGGAAGACGTTGGCCACGCCCAGGCCGAACGCCTGGGCCATCTGGTGGATCGCCCCCAGCACCTTGGGCAGCTGTCGGCGCGGGATGGTGCCGTCCATGCAGAAATAGTCCGGCGCGATGCGGCCCACCGCCGGGAAGGCCGCCTTGCGCCCGGCCCAGAACGCCAGCCGCTCGGCGTCCGAGCGGGAGAGCCTGATGAAGTCGGCCCCCCGGGCGGTGGCCAGGGCCTGGACGTGGCCGGCCAGCTCGGCGCACTCGGCCTCGGGCCCGTCGAGTTCGCAGATCAGCAGGGCCGCCGCCTCGGTGGGATAGCCGGCGTGGACGAAGGCCTCGGCGGCCCGAATGGCCGGGTTGTCCATCATCTCGAGCCCCGCCGGGATCACGCCCGCGGCGATGATGTCGCCCACCGTGGCCGCGGCGGCCTCCACCGACGGGAAGCCCAGCAGCAGGGCCGCGGCCGTATCGGGCTTGGGCAGGATGCGCACCGTCACCTCGGTGACGATCCCCAGCAGCCCCTCGGAACCGGTGACCACCCCAAGCAGGTCGTAACCGGGCGCGTCTAGCCCCTTGCCGCCCAGGCGCACCACCTCGCCGTTCATCAGCACCAGTTCGCAGCCGAGCAGGTTGTTGGTGGTCAGGCCGTACTTCAGGCAGTGCACCCCACCCGAGTTCTCGGCCACGTTACCCCCGATGGTGCAGGCGATCTGGCTGGATGGGTCCGGGGCGTAATAGAAGCCGTCCGCCTCCACGGCCTGGGTGACGGCCAGGTTCGTGACCCCCGGCTGCACCACGGCGCAGCGGTTCTCGTAGTCGACCTCGAGGATGCGGTTGAACTTCGACAGGCCGACGACCACGCCATCGGCGAGGGGCAGCGCCCCGCCGGACAGCGACGTCCCCGCCCCCCGCGGCACCACCTTCACGCCTTGCTCCGAGCACCACTTGAGGATCGCGGAGACCTGGGCCGTGGTCTCCGGCAGCACCACCGCCAGCGGCGTCTGCCGATAGGCCGACAAGCCGTCGGATTCGAACGGGACCAGGGCCTCGGGCTCGGACACCACGCCCTCGCCCGGAACCATGCGCTTCAGGGCGCGGACGATCTCCGCCTTGCGGGCGAGAAGCGCGGGCTCCGGCGCGGGCATTCTCATGGGGGGACGGTAAGCGCAGACGAGGGCGCACGCCACGGCCTTCTTTTGGCCACCGGCCGAACGGCGTCATCTCGACCTGGGAGAGCTTGACCATTGGCGACCGTCATCCGCATCCGCAGGCCGGGACCGCGCGCCGCCGCGGTCATCGCCTCATTCGCGGTCCACGCGGGGCTCGCCGTGCTGTTCGCCTGGCGACTGAGCCACGGACCCGTCGTCGCCGAGCCGCCGGTGATGTCCGTGGAAATCCTGCCCTGGCCAAGCCGCGTGGCGCCAAACCGCCCCCAAGCGCCTCCGCCTCCGGGTCGAAACGGCCAGCCCGACCAGCGAACTCGGCGCCCCCTGGCCGTGCGCCCGAGCGCGGCGCCCCCGCCCGAGGCGGCGGTTCCCGCGCCGGCCCCCTTCGCAGCCGGGAACGAGCCCGGCGGCGTGGCGCTGCGCGGACTGCTGGACTGCCGCCCCTCCAACCTCCATCGACTGGCCGCCGAGGCCCGGGCCCGGTGCGACCAGCGCCTGGCGGGCGATCCCGGCCTCAGGAAGACGGGCGCGGCTGGACCCCGGCTGAACCTCGACCCGTCCGGCCGCTTCGCCCAGGACGACGAGGCCTATCTGGCCCGGCGGCCGAAGAAGGGTTGCAAGGTGCGCGCGGGCGGCGACGCCGACGCCATGGGCCACCAGGGCCCGGCCGGCGGCATCACCTGCGTCATCCCCTTCTAGCGGCCCTCGAAGGTGGGGGCCCGCTTCTCGTTGAAGGCCGCCACGCCCTCCCGCCGGTCATGGGTGGTGAACAGCCGGTTGTAGATCTCGAGTTCGAAGTTCATCGCGTGCGGCAGGTCCAGGTCCTGGCTGCGATGGACGATCTGCTTGGCGCCGCGCACCGACAGCGGCGCCCTGGCGGCGATGGCCCTGGCCACCTCCAGCACCCGCGGCAGCAGCTCGGGCCCCGGCGCGATCCCGTTGACCAGTCCCCACTCCAGCGCCTCCTCCGCGCTGAACGGCTGGGCGGTGGTGATCAGCTCCAGCGCCCGCCGTGGTCCCACGGCCCGGACCAGGAGCGGCCCGCCGCCCAGGCCCGGCAGGATGCCCAGGTTGGCCTCCGGCAGGCCGAACCTGGCCCCCTCGGCGGCATAGGCGAAGTCGCAGGCCAGGGTCATCTCGCAGCCGCCGCCCATGGCCGCGCCGTGCACCGCGGCGATCACCGGCACCGGACAGGCGAGCTGGGCCCGGATCATGGCCTCGAACAGGTGGTGCTGGTCGGCCCATTCGTCGTCGCTCATGCCGTTGCGTTCCTTGAGATCGGCGCCGGCCTGGAAGTGCTTGCCCTCGCCCCGCAGGATCACGCAGCGCAGCCCATGGTCGTTGGCCAGGCCGCTCCACACCTCCAGCAGTTCCCGTCCCATCTTGGTGGACAGGGCGTTGGCGACCTCCGGCCGATTGAAGGCGATGACCTTCACGCCCGGCTCGGCTTCTCCGACCTTGATCGTCTCGTACGCCATTCAGAAGCTCTTCGGTTGGCCCAGCACGTGGGTGGCCACGTGGCTGAGGATGAGGTTCGTGGAGATCGGGGCCACCTGGTAGAGGCGGGTTTCGCGGAACTTGCGTTCGATGTCGTATTCCTCGGCGAAGCCGAAGCCGCCGTGGGTCTGCAGGCACATGTCGGCGGCGAACCACGAGGCCTCGGACGCCGTGAGCTTGGCCATGTTGGCCTCGGAGCCGCAGGGTCGCCCGGCCTCGAACAGGCCCGCCGCGTGGTCGACCATCAGCCCCGCCTGGGTGGCCTGCACATAGGCCCGGGCCAGCGGGAACTGCACGCCCTGGTTCTCGCCGATGGGTCGGCCGAACACCACCCGCTCCCGGGCGTAGCGGCTGGCCCGGTCGATGAAGAAGCGGGCATCGCCCAGGCACTCCGCGGCGATCAGGATCCGCTCGGCGTTCATTCCATCAAGGATGTAGCGGAAGCCCTGGCCCTCCTCGCCGATCAGGTTCTCGGCCGGGACCTCCACGTCCTCGAATACCAGCTCGGTGGTGGCGTGGTTCAGCATCGTCCGCACCGGGCGGATCGTCAGCCCGGCGCCCACCGCCTGGCGCAGGTCCACCAGCAGCACGCTCATGCCGTCGGAGGGCTTCTGCACCTGGTCCCGGGGCGTGGTGCGGCACAGCAGCACCATGAGATCGGAATGCTCCGCGCGGGAGATCCAGATCTTCCGGCCGTTGACCACGTACTTGTCGCCCTCACGCCTCGCGAAGGTGGTGATGCGGGTGGTGTCCGTGCCGGCGTCGGGCTCGGTGACGCCGAACGCCTGCAGCCGCAGATCGCCGGCGGCGATGGCCGGCAGATAGGCCTGCTTCTGCGCCTCGCTGCCGTGCTTCAGCACCGTGCCCATGGTGTACATCTGCGCATGGCAGGCGCCGCCGTTGCAGCCTGACCGGTGGATCTCTTCCAGGATCGCCGTCGCCGCCTTCAGGCCGAGACCCGAGCCGCCGTATTCCTCAGGGATCAGCACTGACAGGAAGCCGGCCTCGGTCAGGGCGCGGACGAACTCCGTCGGATAGGCCCGCTCGCGGTCCAGCTCGCGCCAGTAGGCGCCGGGAAAGCGCGCGCACAACCTGCGCACCGCCTCACGGATTTCGGGGAAGGTTTCTTGTGCAAGGTCCTGGGTCACGCCCGACTCTGTGCCATACGATCCCAGCGTCAGCCTAGCCGGAGCGCGGCCGGCGCCGAAACGACAACAACATTGCGCACCTGAGCGCGGACCTTGGAACGATCCTGCCGCGCAATCCTCCGGCTTCGAATAAGTTCACCCCCAGCCACGCCATGCTTGCAGAACTTCGCCCGGCGCCCGACAACACCGGTCAACAGGCTAGGCCAGGAACAGGGACGGAAGACCGCTCCGCATGAGGAAGCTCCCCACCGCCGTCGATCCGGCGTCCGAGGCGTTCGCCGCCAACGCCCGGATCAACCAGGGCCTCGCGGACGAGCTGCGCGAGCGGTCCGCCAGGGCCGCCCTCGGCGGCTCGGAGGATAGCCGCAAGCGCCATCTGGCCCGGGGCAAGCTGCTGCCCCGCGACCGCGTCATGCGGCTGCTGGACCCCGGCTCGCCGTTCCTCGAGGTCGGCGCCCTGGCGGCGGGCGGCATGTACGGCGACGAGGCTCCGGCCGCAGGGATCATCACCGGCATCGGCCGCGTCTCCGGACGCGAGGTGATGATCGTGGCCAACGACGCCACGGTGAAGGGCGGCGCCTACTATCCGATCACGGTGAAGAAGCATCTCCGCGCCCAGGAGATCGCCATGCAGAACCGCCTACCCTGCGTCTACCTGGTGGACAGCGGCGGGGCGAACCTTCCGCACCAGGCCGAGGTTTTCCCCGACCGCGACCATTTCGGCCGCATCTTCTTCAACCAGGCCCGGATGAGCGCCGACGGCATCGCCCAGATCGCCTGCGTCATGGGCTCGTGCACGGCCGGCGGCGCCTATGTCCCGGCCATGAGCGACGAGACCGTCATCGTCCGCGGTCAGGGCACCATCTTCCTGGGCGGCCCGCCGCTGGTGAAGGCCGCAACCGGCGAGGTCATCACCGCCGAGGAGCTCGGCGGCGCCGACACCCACGGCCGCCGCTCGGGGGTGGTCGATCACGTGGCTCAGGACGACGAGCACGCACTCAGCATCGTTCGGACCATCGTCGCCAACCTGAACACCGCCAAGCCGGCCCAGGTCACGCTGGAGACCCCGGAGCCGCCGGCCTACGATCCGGAAGAGCTGTACGGCGTCATCCCGCCCGACGTGCGCGCGCCCTACGACGTGCGCGAGGTGATCGCCCGCATCGTCGACGGCTCGAAGTTCGACGAGTTCAAGGCGCTCTACGGCACGACCTTGGTCTGCGGCTTCGCCCGCATCTGGGGCTTCCCGGTGGCCATCCTCGCCAACAACGGCGTGTTGTTCTCGGAGAGCGCGCTGAAGGGCGCCCACTTCATCGAGCTTGCGGCCAAGCGGAAGATCCCGCTGGTGTTCCTGCAGAACATCTCGGGCTTCATGGTCGGCGGACGCTACGAGGCCGGCGGCATCGCCAAGGACGGCGCCAAGCTGGTCACCGCCGTGGCCAGTGTCGAGGTCCCCAAGTTCACCGTGCTGATCGGCGGCTCGTTCGGGGCCGGGAACTACGGCATGTGCGGCCGGGCCTATTCGCCGCGCTTCCTGTGGAGCTGGCCGAACAGCCGCATCAGCGTCATGGGCGGCGAGCAGGCCGCCAGCGTCCTGGCCACCGTCCACCGGGACGCCGACAAGTGGAGCCCCGAGGAGGAAGAGGCCTTCAAGGCCCCGATCCGCCAGAAGTACGAGGACGAAGGCAATCCCTACTACGCCACCGCCCGCCTCTGGGACGACGGCGTCATCGATCCGGCCCAGACCCGCGACGTCCTGGGCCTTTCCATCTCGGCGGCCCTGAACGCCCCGATCCCCGAAACCCGCTTCGGCGTCTTCCGGATGTAATGATGGCCCAGCGGAAAGAGATCACCTCCATCCTGGTGGCGAACCGGGGCGAGATCGCCCGGCGCGTCTTCGCCACCGCCCGGCAGATGGGCATCGAGACGGTCGCTGTCTTCTCGGACGCCGACGCCGAGGCGGCTCACGTCCTGGACGCCGACATCGCCGTGCATATCGGGCCCGCCGCCGCACGCGAGAGCTACCTCGCGCCGGACAAGATCATCCGTGCGGCCAGGGAAGCCGGCGCCGACGCCATCCACCCGGGCTACGGCTTCCTCTCCGAGAACGCCGAGTTCGCCGAGGCGGTCGCCAAGGCTGGCCTCACCTGGATCGGTCCGCCTCCCGCCGCCATCCGCGCCATGGGCCTTAAGGACGCCGCCAAGGCGCTGATGGCCAAGGCCGGCGTGCCGGTGACGCCGGGCTACCTTGGCGAGGACCAGTCGGAAGCCACCCTCAAGGCCGAGGCCGACCGCATCGGCTATCCCGTGCTGATCAAGGCGGTGGCCGGCGGCGGCGGCAAGGGGATGCGCAAGGTCGAGCGGGCCGAGGACTTCCAGGCCGCCCTGGCCGCCGCCAAGCGCGAAGCCGCCGCCAGCTTCGGCGACGACCGGGTGCTGCTCGAGACCTATGTCGCCCGCCCGCGCCATATCGAGGTGCAGGTGTTCGGCGACGCCCAGGGCGACGTCGTCCACCTCTATGAACGCGACTGCTCGCTGCAGCGCCGGCACCAGAAGGTCATCGAGGAGGCGCCCGCGCCCGGCATGTCTGACGAGGCCCGCGCCGCGGTCACCGCCGCCGCCGTCCGCGCCGCCAAAGCGGTGGGCTATGTGGGCGCCGGCACGGTGGAGTTCATCGCCGACGCCTCGGACGGCCTGAAGCCCGACCGCATCTGGTTCATGGAGATGAACACCCGCCTGCAGGTGGAGCATCCGGTCACCGAGATGGTCACCGGCCTCGACCTGGTGGAATGGCAGATCCGCATCGCCCAGGGCGAGCCCCTGCCGCTGTCCCAGGACGAGATCGAGCTGAACGGCCATGCGGTCGAGGCGCGCCTCTATGCCGAGAACCCGGCGTCAGGCTTCCTGCCCTCCACCGGCCGGCTGGAGCACTTCCGCCTGCCCGAGATCCTGCGGGTCGACGCCGGGGTGGCCGAGGGCGGGAACGTGACGCCCTTCTACGATCCCATGGTGGCGAAGCTGATCGCCCATGCCGACAGCCGTGAGCAGGCTATCGCCGAACTGGCCGACGCCTGCGCCGGCGTCGAGGTCTGGCCGGTGAAGACCAACGCCGGCTTCCTGGTGCGCTGCCTGGAGGAGCCGGACTTCATCGCCGGCGACGTGGACACCGGCTTCATCGAACGCCGTCTGGACGCCCTCACCCAGCCGGGCGAACCCTCGCCCGCCGCCCGTTCGGCCGCCGCCGACGCGGCGACCCTGACCCTCGAGGAGGGCGAGGCCGACGATCCGTGGAAGGGCCTGTTCGGCTTCCGCCTGAACCGCGAACCCGAGGCGGGGGTGCGGCTGTTCGTCGGCGGCAAGGCGGTGATCTGCGAGAGCCGCCCGGACGCGCCGGACCGCTCGGTGCTGGTCACCGACGACGGCGACATCGTGGTGTTCGAAAGCGGCGAGGCGTTCGTCTTCAAGGACCATCCGCCCGCTGCCGACGCGGAGGCCGACACCGGCGACGGCGCCATCCGCTCGCCCATGCCCGGCAAGGTCACCCAGCTCTCGGTCAAGGCCGGGGATCAGGTCGCCAAGGGCCAGCCGCTGGTGGTCCTGGAGGCCATGAAGATGGAGCACGCCCTGCACGCGCCCTTCGATGGCCGCGTCGAGGAGGTGGCCGCCAGCCTCGGCGGTCAGGTCACCGAAGGCGCCTTGCTGGTGAAGCTCAACCCGGCGGTCTAGTTGCGCAGCAGGGCCACCGTGCCCTGGCCGCCGTCGGCGCAGATCGACACCACAGCCCAGGTCCCGGCCGGCATCGCCGCCAGCTCCTTCACCGCCTGGGAGAGGATCCGCGCGCCCGTGGCGCCGAACGGATGGCCGAGCGCCGTCGAGCCGCCGTTGGGGTTCATCCGCTCGATGGGAAAGCGGCCGAGGTCCGCGCTCACGCCCGCCTTGTCGCGCAGGAATTCAGGGTCCTGCAGCGCCTTGATGTGGGTCGCTACCTGGGCTGTGAAGGCCTCGTGGATTTCCCACAGGCCGATGTCCTCATAGGTCAGGCCGTGCCGGGCCAGGAGGCGGGGAATGGCGTAGGCGGGCGCCATCAGCAGGTACTCGCTGCGCAGATCGATGGCGTTGATCTCATAGTCCACGAGGCGCGCTCGCGGCGTCTCCGCCGGCAGTCTGTCGAGCCCCGCCTCGGTGCCCACCCAGAGCCCCGCCGCCCCGTCGGTGAGCGGGCTGGAGTTCCCGGCGGTCAGGGTGCCGTGGCCGCTGGTGCGGTCGAACGACGGCGCGAGCTTGGCCAGCTTCTCCAGGCTGGTGTCGCCGCGCACCGTGGTGTCCCGGCCGGTCTCAGGCAGGCGCAGCACCAGGTCGTCGAAGAAGCCGCGCTTCCAGGCGGCGTCGGCCCGCTGATGGCTGGCCAGCGCCAGCTCGTCCTGTTCGGCCCGGGAGATCGACCAGCCCTTGGCCATCTCCTCGGTGTGTTCGCCCATGCTCTTGCCGGTGACCCGGTTGGCGACGCGGGGGATGTGCAGGCGCACGTCCCTGGGCTTGGTCGCCGCCACCGCTGCCAGCCGTTCCTTCCAGCTGCGCGCGCCCATGATGGCCCGCAGGTCGTCGGAGAGACCGGGGGTCAGGCCCACCTGCACCCGGCTCATGCTCTCGGCCCCGCCCACCAGGGCCAGGCTGCGCCCGCAGCCATCGTCAAGCATGCCCGCCGCCTGGAACGCCGCGGCCATGCTGGTGGAACAGGCCATCACCGTGGAGAAGGCGGGGATCGACGGGTCGGCGCCGGCGTCCAGCAGCACCTCGCGGGCGATGTTGGACCACATCAGGCTGGGGATCACCGCGCCCCAGATCGCCAGGTCCGGCCGCGCCGTGGCGGCCATGGCCTTGGCGACCGGCACGGACAGCTGCAGGGCGTCGTACCGCGACAGCGGCCCGTTCACCCGGGCGAAGGGCGTGCGCTTGCCCGCCGCCAGCCAGACCTCGGGGGTCCCCGCTGTTCGCTCCGCCGCCGGTCTCGCCGCCCGCGCCATGGTCGCACTCCCTCGGAATAGCGAACCCAAGATGGGGTGGCGCAACCCGGCTGCCTAGCCGCCCCCGAGCGTCAGGCGACCACCCCCTGGTCGTGCAGCCGGGCGATCTCGGACGACGAGAGCTTGAGCACCTCGGCGAGCACCTCGTCGGTGTGCTGCCCAAGCCGCGGCGCCGGCGCCACCGGCCGGCGCTCGTCCTGCGGAATGGTGGCCGCGGCGCCCGGGACGGGATAGGTCAGGCCGCTGGGCTGGGCCACAGCCTCGAACAGCGGATTGCCCTTGAAGAGCCGCGGATCCTCCAGAGCCGCCTCCAGCGGCTGGTAGGTCCCCCAGGTGACGCCGCCGGCGTCGAAGGCCGGCGCAAGCTCGGCCAGGGTCCGCGCGGCGAAGGCCTGCTCGAACAGCGGATAGAGCCGGGCGCGGTGGGTGAAGCGCACGCCCTCGTCGGCAGCGAACGAGACACCCAGTTCGGCTTCCAAGGCCGCCACCTCGCCCGCCAGCCCCAGCACGTCCAGGGCCTTGGACCACTGCTTCGGAGTGATGGCCAGCAGCATCAGGGTCTGGCCGTCAGCCGTACGGAAGTCCCGCCCAAAGGCGCCGAAGATGTCATTGCCCATCCGCGGCCGCTGCCGCCCGGAAAGCTGGGTCTCGGCGGTGAAGCCCAGGTTGGCCATGGTGGCGGCGGCGATGTCCGACAGCGGCGCCCGGATCTCGCGCCCCTGTCCGGTGCGGTGGCGGGCCAGCAGGGCCGAGACCAGGGTGAAGGCGCAGTACGCCCCGGTGAGCAGGTCCCAGGCAGCCAGAACGTGGTTCACCGGCCGCGGATCGTCCGCCGGGCCGGTCATCTGCGGCAGGCCGAGGGCGGCGTTGATCGTGTAGTCCATGCCCTGCGAGCCGTCGGCCCAGCCCATCACCCGCACGCAGATCAGGTCGGGCCGCAGCCTGGAAAGCACCTCGTACGAGAGGAAGCCGTCCACCGGGAAGTTGGTGACGAACAGGCCCCCATCGGATGCCTCCCCGTTCGGCGCGGTGGCCAGGCGCTGAGCCAGCTCGCGTCCCTCCGGGCGGGACAGGTCGAGCGCCACCGACTTCTTGCCCTTGTTCAGCCCCTCCCAGTAGAGGCTCGCCCCGCTGTCGGTCAGCGGCCAGCGGCGGAAGTCCGGCCCGCCGCCGATGTTGTCGAAGCGGATCACCTCGGCGCCCATCTGGGCCAGGTAGAGGGCGCAGGTCGGGGCGGCGACGAAGGCGGCGCCTTCCACGACGCGCAGGCCCTTGAGCAGATCGTACATGGGTCAGGAAACCAGGGCGGTGACTTCGGCCGCCTCGTCCGGCGACAGATTCCAGTCGGCCGCCGCCGCATTGGCGGCCACCTGGTCGGCACGGGTGGCCCCGGCGATGACCGAGGAGACCGCCGGCTGGGCGAGCAGCCAGGCGAAGGCCAGTTCCAGGATCGTCCGGCCCCGGGCCTGCGCCCAGGCCGCAAGCGCCTCCACCTTGTCGAAGTTCTCGTCCACCAGCGCGCGCTCGCCGCGACGGGCCCAGGCCGCCAACCGGCTGTCCGGCGGCGGCGGCTCGCCCCGCCGGTACTTGCCCGACAGCAGCCCGGAGGCGAGCGGGAAGTAGGGCAGGAATCCCAGGCCAAAGCGCTCGCAGGCCGGCAGCACCTCGGGCAGCGACTTGCGGTTCAGCAGCGACAGCTCGTCCTGAGCCGAGACGAAGCGGTTCAGGTGCTCGGTCCTGGCGGTCCAATCGGCGTCGGCGATCTGCCAGCCGGCGAAGTTGGAGTTGCCGATGTACCGGACCTTGCCCTGCCGCACGAGGTCGTCCAGCGCCCGCAGCGTCTCCTCGATCGGCGCGTCCGGGTCCGGCCTGTGGAACTGGTAGAGGTCGATCCAGTCCGTGCCCAGGCGCCTCAGGCTGTCCTCCACCGCCTGCATGATCCAGCGCCGCGAACCGCCCTTGCGCGCCTCGTCGCCCTGCACGGCCATGCCGAACTTGGTGGCCACCACCACGTCCTTGCGGCGCTTGCCCAGCGCCTGCCCCAGGAACACCTCGGACTCGGTGGCGCCGTAGATGTCGGCGGTGTCGAAGAAGTTGATCCCTGCGTCCAGGGCCGCATCCACCACCGCCCGGGTCTGCGCCGCGTCGATGCGCAGGCCGAAGTTGTTGCAGCCCAGACCCACTGCGCTGACCTTCAGCCCCGAGTTCCCCAGCCGCCGCAACTGCATGGATCGTCCCTCCGGAATGGCGCCGAACCCTAGCCGCCTGCCCCCGCGTCGGCCTAGCGGCATTGTCCAACATGCTGAACCGGCGTTCACCGCGTTTGTTGGCGATATCGCAAGTCCCCCTTCGTTAACCTCACGATCTGAAAGAGGAATTCTCGAAAGAGCGTGAGCGGATGCGCCTCGTAACCATCGTCAGCCTCGCGGCCTCGGCCGTACTCGGTCTGGGAGCCCTGGTGGTCGCCAAGACCGTCCTGCCGGGCGGCGGGGCCGCGCAGAGCGCCATCGCTCCCGCCCAGGAAGGCGTGCCGATCGTCGTGGCCGCCCGGGAGATCAAGTACGGCGACCGCCTGGCCCCCGGCATGCTGACCATCGTCAAGGCGCCGGCCAACCTGGCTCCGAAAGGCGCCTTCGCAAGCGTCGAGCAGGTGCTGGCCGCCGACAAGGGCGCCGCGCCGGTGGCGCTCACGGCCATCGCCGCCCGCGAGCCGATCCTGCCGGCCAAGATCACCGGCCCAGGCGCCCGACCCACCGTCGCCGCCGAGATCGGCGCGGGGATGCGCGCCTATACGCTGAAGGTGAGCGACGCCACCGGCGTGGGCGGCCACGCCCTGCCCGGCGACCGGGTGGACGTGGTGCTGCTACGCGACCTGACCCCCACCGGGCCCGACCGCAGTTTCATCTCCTATGTGGTGGTGCAGAACGCCCGCGTCCTCGGCATCGACCTGAACGCCGACCCCACCAGCGAGAAGCCGGCCACGCCCAGCACCGCCACCGTCGAGGTCTCGGTGGAGGAGGCCCAGAAGTTGTCCATCGCCTCGACCTTGGGGACCCTGTCCCTGGCCCTGCGCCGCACCGGCGAGGCCGAACTGGCCGACGC
>JAEYNH010000223.1 GCA_023412655.1 Pseudomonadota bacterium
TAGCTGTCGTCTGGGAGTGCGCCGTCCGTGAGCAATTTGCCGACACGATCTCACAACTTGAACATTGGCTGGTATCAGAGGCTGGCCACTTCGAAAGCGGGCGTGGGCTCACCTCAGAATGACATGCTCCGCGAGGCGCACGGCTTTGGCGATCTCGGTGCCGTAAGAACGTGGCAGCCCGGCGCGCAGGGCGATTTCGTAAGGGCTCTTACCAGCGATATCGGCAGCATTTCTGATGCCGAACAGATATATCGACACTACTTTGTCGCCGTGCGCGGCCCGCTCATACGCGGTGGCGAGATCACTGGCCAAGTCTTCAATGCGCATGAGCGCAGCTCCTGCTGAGGGCGGCGGTGCCCCGCTAGCCTACCCGAGTCGCGGAGCTGTCGGTGATCTGCGGTGACGGTCTTCATGAGCCCCTCGTCTGTAAATTCGTCCGGGCGTGCTTCTTAGAGGAAGGCGGACGAATTACGCGGAGCCGGAGGATCGGCTTCTCGACGTCATGAGGTGATCGAGAGAAGACGTGAGCCGATGGCGGGCCGAGCCGGAAGGCGAGGGCCAAGGCCAAGGGCTCGCGGCCACCGAGGCGGGCGCCGTTCAGGCGTCGGCCTCGTGAGATCGACGGATCGAATTGCCCAGTAGAGATGAGCCGGCGACCTCTCCTTCGGATCGGCGCCGGCGTCATGGCTTCGCCGGTTTCGACGTCGCATGCGCTCGTCTCACTTCGGCGAGCCCGGTTTGCCTCTCCTCGTTTGCTGGCGGCGAAGCCGGCCCAGGTTATGCGGGCGCAGCCCGCCACCAAGCACGCGCGGACGGATAACCGCCACCGATCAGGCGTGACAAAACCCTCGCCGAAAACGCCGGACAGAACTGGTGGGAAATCAATGGCCGTAGCACGGCGCTAGGCCGTGCTGCCAACCATCTGGTTCTGGTACGGGGCCATCACAGGACGCGATCTCCGATCCAGCTTCCCCGGTAGACCTTGAGGACCATGCAATCGAGATCGTCGGGCTGTCCGGCCACGCTCGGGTTGGGCGGAAGAACGTTGTCGTTGTCCCACTGGGCCTGGAGTCTCGGGGTTCCCTCACAGAACTTGCGCCACTGGTTCTTGGCCTTGGCCACCGCTTCATCGAGGTCTGGTGCGGTGACGGTCCAGGGCGACCAGTCGCCATCGTCGGGGTCCAACATGATGACGACCCAATCGTCATCGGTGACCAGCATGCCTTGGCCGCTCATCGGACCGCCTCCACGGCAAGGTCCCAGTCCATCACGGTGCGGCTACCTTCGGGCAGAGCCGAGCATCGCAACATTCCCAGAGCAGAGGCCACCTCCTCAGCCTGGAAAGATGGCGCCACGAACAGGACGATCGCACATAGGCGATCTGCTACTTCCTCGGTGACGTCTTCTGCGTCTATGGCTCCACGCCAGTAGGTGAGGACGTTATTGCGCCTGAGCATGGCCACCAGCCCGTCGTCGGGGCCTAAGTGGGGTAGAGGCTCGTGATCGAGCGTCATTCGCGTTGCCAGCAGTTCGTTCTCGTCCGAGTGCACTGCGCAGAGGCAATCGCCTAGCTGTTGAAGTCTAAAGGGCCTGCACTTCATGCCCTTCTTGATGAGAAGCCCGTTCCATTTAGTCCGCTCATAATGGAAGGGATCGTTGTTTAGAAAGTTCGTGTAGGCCGCCAGTCCAATATATGCGCGTGGTTTCGGTGTAAGTTGTAGTTTCATTGCCTTCTTCAGTTGGCGTTATGACCTACTTTTACCGAATCGCGTCCTCAGACGGGTAGAAAAATCGTCTACGCACCCGCGAGAATCTTCGCGGGCCTTGCAGACGTCTTGACGCCTCGGCGATTCGTGGAATCGTCTCGGCGATGAAGAAGGTGGCGATCTACGTCCGCGTCAGCACCGACCAGCAGACGGTCGAGAACCAAATCCTCGCCCTCCAGGAGGTGGCGCGGCGGTCCGAGTGGGACGTCATCCACGTCTTCGCCGACGAGGGGATCAGCGGCGCCAAGGGCCGAGATCGCCGGCCCGGCTTCGATGCGCTGCTTGCCGCGATTAGCCGGCGCCAGATCGATGTGGTGGCGGCGTGGTCGGTGGATCGCCTGGGCCGCTCACTGCCGGATTTGGTCGGCTTCCTGTCCGACATCCAGGCGAAGGGCGTGGACCTCTATCTCCACCAGCAAGCCCTCGATACCAGTACGCCGTCAGGTCGTGCCTTGTTCGGCATGCTGGGCGTCTTCGCCGAATTCGAGCGGGCCATGATCCGCAGCCGAGTCGTCGCCGGCCTGGAACGGGCTCGCGCCAGGAACATCCGGATCGGCAGGCCGCCAACGCCGGCTAGCCGGCTGGAAAAGGTCGAGAAGGCCCTCAGGCGCGGCCTGAGCGTCCGGAAGGCCGCCATCGAAGCGGGCGTTTCGACCGCTACGGTGCAGCGGGTGAAGCAGTCGCTCCGCGCCACGGCGGCCTGAAAGTCAGGTGGGCTCGCCTGCCTTCCTGGCCGCCCAGTCTCTCTCGACCGCAACCTCGGCCAGACAAAGAGCCTCCCCGATGCCCCACGAAGACCCCGAGAGCACCCGGAAACCGGATCGTTCCGGGCGCGCCATTTCTTCCCCATGTGCTTCTGACGATCGATCCGGGGCTGTGCGTCGGGTGCAGCTTGCGCCGGTCCTGCGCCGGCCGTGGCGGGTCGGCTCTGTCCAATAGCCTTCAGGTGCGGGTCAACGCAGGCGCGCGAGGTTCGCGTTCAGCCGTTCGGGGGAGATCTCGCCCATGTGGCAGCCCAGCGGCCTCGAGCCACGTCGAAATCAGGCGACCATGCGACTCCAGAGCTGGCCACTGCGCGCCAGCTGAGCTCCATGGTCGAACATCTGCAGCATCGCGGCGCGCTCGAACCGCAGCATGCTGCCGGCCCCGAAGTCGCCGGGGATGCTGGCGGTGTCGAGGGTGAGGCCGTTGGCGTGGCAGAAGGTCGCTACCGATCTCAGGGCATGTCGGTAGGTGGAGCGCAGCATGAGTTCGAAGCTGCGGGTCACCACGGAAAAGGCGCCCAGGGGCGTGGGGCTGGTCCGGCCGTGAAGGGTGGTGTTCACCAGTGCATAGACCTCGGCGCCGGGCTGGCGGCCCCGCGGCAGCAGCCGAGGATCGGGAACCACGAAGAGCGGGCTGACCGCGCCCCCGTCCACGTGCATCTCTTCGAACCGGGCGCCGTCGGCGCCGACCGCGATCAGCTTGGGCGGAAACACCCCCGGCAGGCTGGCCGAGGCGACGAGGACGTCCTCGAAGAGCCGGAGCGCCGGAGGGCCTCCCTGGGCAGCTATGGCCCCCATGTCCCAGATGGAGGTGGACTGATCGTCCAGGTTTGCCGTCGCCACCAAGAGCCGCCGGCCTTCCCCGTGCGCCGCGGCCACCGCCTGCAGCAGCTCGTCGCTGACGTAGCGCCGGACAAGCCCGGAGAGCCGGTCGGCGGGATAGAGGCCGAGCCCCGGCCGCACGCCAGTGAGGGCGAGGGCATCGGAGGCGACGCCGCCGGTGTAGGCCTCGGTGAGGGGGGCGTCCCATTCGGGACCGAGAAAGGCGAAGGGCGCGATCAGGGCGCCGGTGCTCACCCCTGTCACCACATCGAACATCGGGCGGGCGCCCGCCTGGCTGAGGCCGACGAGGGCGCCGGCTCCGAACGCCCCGCCGGCGCCCCCACCGGACAGCGCAAGGACCCGGAGGATCGCATTGTCCCGCGCCTCCCCGATCGGCCAGCGCGGGGCCTCAGCAACGCCCGCGACGAGCCCGTCCGCAGGATCGGCTACCGAGGTCCGCACCCGGCCGAAGCCCAGCGGCTGGGCCTCGACGCCGGCGGGCGGCGGTTCCGCGCGTCGCCGCCGACGACCGGGGAGACGTTCATCCCGCACCCATGGAGGCTCGCCCCGGCTCATCGCCCCGCCCTGACGAGGCGCGCACGGTGGGCGCAGCAGGGGCCATCCTGGGCACTAAGGCGGCGCAATGGGCATCTCATTGTCACGAGATCGGTCAGGCAGGCCTCTAGGTCCGCCCCGACGGCACGTCCAGCGCTTTGCGCGCGCCCGGCGGCTTTGTGCGACCCTCCGCGCGTCGGCCGGCGGCGATCCTCGGTCGATCCGGTGCCAAGGCCCCGCTTCGTGGAGCTCAGGAACCAAATGCTAAGCTTGTCGTTCTGGTGCAGCTTCCATCAACATAGGGGCTGTCCCATGAAACTCCGCATTGTCGCCGTGGCCGGTCTGGCCGCGGTTTCGCTCGCCGCCTGCAACAGCCAACAGGACAAGGTCGCCGAGCAGAAGGCCGACGCGCTCGAGAGCCAAGCCGCCGCGACCCCCAATGAGGCGCAGGAGAAGGCCCTCAACGCCCAGGCCGACGCCATCGAGCAGCAGGCCGGCAACGCCGACGGCGGCGCGACGACTGCGAACACCCCCGACACCAGCCCGTCGAAGTAGGCGGCTGACGTTTCTGGGCGCCGCCCGTCCGGCGCTCGTCTGAAAGCCCCCGCCACGGGGGCTTTCTTGATTCCTGGGGTTCCAGTCAGTTCCGGGACGGGGTGAACCGGGCCACCAGGTCGTATGCCTCCCCCGGGAACGTCATCCGCACGTCGGTGATGCGCTCATCGCCCCGCCAGGTGCGCCGCGCCAGGACGAGGCAGGCGGACCCGACGGGGATGTCGAGGGTGCGCGCGGCTGACCGGCTGGCTGCCGCCGCGCCGATGCGGTGCTCGGCTTCGGTCCAGGGAACGTGGGCGAGCAGCCAGCTGCCTGGCGGCGTGAGGGTGAAGTCCACCTGGCGCGCCTCGGGCGCGGCCGAGAGGTTCACCAGCCGCTCCTCCAGGGCGAAGGGCCTTCCGCCCGCGCGATGCAGGCAGCGGAGGGCCAGCACCTTCGCCCCGGCGCGCAGATCGAGCGCCGCGGCCGCGTCGACATCCGCGCCGCGTTCCTCGCGTGCCAACAGTTCATAGGCATAGGTCTCGCCACGGCTCGCGACCTCGACGGCGATGTCGGGGATGTCGAGGACGGCCGAATGGATTTTCGGCCGGGCGACGAAGGTGCCGGCCCGGCGGCGGCGTTCGATCAGTCCCGCCTCGGTGAGGGGCCCCAGGGCCTTGTTCACCGTCATGCGCGAGCAGCCGTACTCGGCCATCAGCTCGTGCTCGGCGGGAATGCGGTGGCCGGGCGGCCACTCGCCCGAGAGGATGCGCGCCTGCACCTCGGCTCGGATGCGCCGATGGAGCGAGCCCTCGCTCACGCGGTGACTCTGGCCAGGGTCTGCCGATAGCGGGCGATGATCTCCTCGCGCGCGACGTGCCGCCCGCCCACCACCACCTGCCGGCCCCGCCGCCACACGGCGGAGACGGGATTATCTCGGCAGGCGAAGATCCAGGCGTCCAGCAGGGCCTCGCCCGTGCGCCCGGCCAGCGTTGGATGCTCCAGGTCGAGGGCCACGAAGTCGGCCGGCGCGCCCTCGGCGAGCCCGGCGTCCGCCCCCAGCGCCCGAGCCCCGCCGCGCAGGGCGGCGTCGAACAGGGTGGCCCCCGTGGATCGCCCGGGCGCCGGCGCCGTGACGTTGCGGGCCCGTTCCACCAGCCGCTGGGCGTATTCCAGCCCGCGCAACTCGGCGGCGGCGTCGATCAGCACGTTCGAATCGGTGCCGACGCCGAACGCCCCGCCCACGGCCAGATAGGCCCGGGTCGGGAACACCCCGTCGCCGAGGTTGGCCTCGGTGACCGGACACAGGCCGGCGACGGCGCCGCTGCGCGCCAGTCCGGCGGTTTCCTCGGCCGTCATGTGGGTAGCGTGGACCAGGCACCAGCGGGCGTCCACCGCGGCGTTGTCCAGCAGCCATTCCACAGGCCGCGCGCCGGACCAGGCGAGGCAGTCCTCGACCTCCTTCACCTGTTCGGCGGCGTGCATGTGGATCGGCCCCTGGGTAAGGGCGACGACCGCGGCGAGTTCGTCAGGCGTCACCGCACGCAGGCTGTGGGGCGCGGCCCCCACAATGGCGTCGGGCAGGCGGGCGACGGCGGCGCGGCTGGCCTCCAGCAGTCGGGCGAACCGCGGCACGTCATGGATGAAGCGCCGCTGGCCCGGCTTGGGCGGCAGGCCGCCGAAGCTGGCGTGGGCGTAGAACACCGGCAGCAGGGTGAGGGCGATGCCCGTGGTCTCGGCCGCCTCCGCGATGCCGTGCGCCATCTCGGCCGGGTCGCCATAGGGCGCGCCGTCCAGGTCATTGTGCAGGTAGTGGAACTCGCCCACCCGGGTGAAGCCGGCTTCCAGCATTTCGGCGAAGGCCAGTTCGGCGATCGCGCGATTGTCCTCAGGGGTCAGGCGGTCGACGAACAGGTACATGGCCTCGCGCCAGGTCCAGAAGTTGTCGCCCTCGGGACCGGCCACCTCGGCCATGCCCGCCATGCCACGCTGAAAGGCGTGGCTGTGCAGGTTGCAGAGGCCGGGCGCGGCCGCGCCGCGCTGGCGTTCGCCAGGCCGGGCCGGCACGCCGCGTTCGATGCGCTGGATCCGCCCGTCGGCCAGGGTCAGTCGCACGTCGCGCGCCCAGCCGTCGGCCAACAGCGCATGTTCGAACCAAAGCGAGCCTGCAGTCACTGGACACCCTTCCTGCCTGCGCCATAATGTCTATACATAACTCAGGCTGCAAGCTCGGAAGGAGGACGGATGAAGGTCTGGCGCAACGCCCGCCTAGCGACCCTGTCGCCGCAACGTCCGGCCCTTGGGATCGTGGAGGACGGCCTGATCGCCGCCGAGGGCGAGCGGATCGTCTATGCGGGACCGGCCGCCGAGGCGCCGGCTGAAACGGCGCGGGGCGAATCGGTCGACTGCCAGGGCCGCTGGATCACGCCCGGCCTGATCGACTGCCACACCCATCTGGTTCACGCCGGAGACCGGGCCCACGAGTTCGAACTGCGGCTGCGGGGCGCCAGCTACGAAGAGATCGCCCGCGCCGGCGGCGGCATCGCCTCGACGGTGGACGCCACGCGCGCCGCGTCCGAAGCCGAGCTGGTCGCGGCGAGCCGGCCCCGGTTGAACGCGCTGATCGCCGAAGGGGTGACCACCGTCGAGATCAAGTCCGGCTACGGCCTCTCGCTCGCCGAGGAGCTGAAGATGCTGCGGGCCGCCCGGGCCCTGGGCGACCGCGCCAGCGTCGTGACCACGTTCCTGGGCGCCCACGCCCTGCCGCCGGAGTACGCCGGCGACGCCGACGGCTATATCGACCGCGTCTGTGACGAAATGATCCCGGCTGTGGCGCAGGCTGGCCTCGCCGATGCGGTGGACGCCTTCTGCGAGGGCATCGGCTTCTCTCCGGCGCAGACTGAGCGGGTGTTCGAAGCCGCGCGAGCCGCCGGGCTGCCGGTGAAGCTGCACGCCGAACAGCTTTCGAACCTCGGCGGCGCGGCCCTCGCCGCCCGCTATGGCGCCCTGTCCGCGGACCACCTGGAGCATCTGGACGAGGCCGGCGTCCAGCCCATGGCCCGAGCCGGCACGGTCGCCGTCCTGCTGCCGGCCGCCTTCTACTTCCTGCGCGACACCCGGCTGCCGCCGATCGAAGCCCTGCGCGCCGCCGGTGTGCCGCTGGCGGTGGCCACCGACTGCAACCCCGGCACCGCGCCGCTCACCTCGTTGCTGCTGGCCATGAACATGGCCGCCACCCTCTTCCGGCTGACGGTGGAGGAGTGTCTGGCGGGCGTCACCCGCGAGGCGGCCCGGGCGCTCGGGCGGCTGGACGAGGTTGGCACGCTGGAGGCCGGCAAGGTCTGTGACCTCGCCATCTGGGACATCGAGCGTCCCGCAGAGCTTGTCTACCGAATGGGATTCAATCCGCTGCACGCCCGCGTCTGGAGGGGCCATTGACCGACATCGTACTGCGTCCCGGCGATACGCCGCTCAGCGACTGGCGCGCCATCTGGAACGGGGCGGCCGTGCGGCTGGACCCCGCCGCCCGCGCCGTTGTGGCCGAGAGCGCGGCGGCGGTCGCGCGCATCCTGGCCAGGGGCGCGCCGGTCTATGGGATCAACACCGGCTTCGGGAAGCTGGCGACGGTCCGCATCGCCGACACCGACCTGGCCACCCTGCAGCGTAACCTGGTGCTCAGCCATGCGGCCGGCGTCGGCGATCCCTCGCCCCGGGCCGTGGTGCGGCTGATGATGGCGCTGAAGCTGGCGAGCCTCGCCCAGGGCGCCTCGGGCGTCCTGCCGGCGACGGTGGATCTGCTGGAGAAGATGATCGAGCTGGACCTTATCCCGGTGGTTCCGGGCCAGGGTTCGGTGGGCGCCTCGGGGGACCTCGCCCCGCTGGCCCACATGGCTGCGGCCATGATCGGGGTCGGGCAGATCGAGACCGGGGGGCGTCGCGTGGACGCGGCCTCGGCCCTGGCCGAGGCGGGTCTCGAGCCGCTGGAGCTTGGGCCCAAGGAAGGCCTGGCGCTGCTCAACGGCACCCAGTTCTCCGCGGCCAATGCCCTGGCGGGGCTGTTCGAGGCCGAGCGGCTGTTCCGATCGGCCCTGGTGACGGGGGCGTTGTCCACCGAGGCCGCCAAGGGTTCTGACACCCCGTTCGACCACCGGATCCACGCGCTGCGCCGGCAGCCGGGCCAGATCGAGGCGGCCGATGCCCTGCGGGCCCTGATGGCCGGGTCGGCCATCCGCGCCTCCCACCTGAAGGATGACGAGCGGGTGCAGGATCCCTACTGCCTCCGCTGCCAGCCGCAGGTGATGGGGGCGGCCCTCGACGTGCTACGCCAGGCGGCGTCCACGCTGGCCTTCGAAGCCAACGGGGTCTCGGACAACCCGCTGATCTTCCCGGACGCCGACGAGGCCCTCTCAGGGGGCAACTTCCATGCCGAGCCGGTCGCCTTCGCCGCCGACATGATCGCCCTGGCCGTGTGCGAGATCGGCTCCATCGCCGAGCGGCGGATCGCCATGCTGGTGGACCCGGCGCTGTCGGGCCTGCCCGCGTTCCTGACGCCGCAGCCGGGCCTCAATTCGGGATTCATGATCCCGCAGGTGACCGCCGCTGCCCTGGTCTCGGAGAACAAGCAGCTGGCCCATCCGGCCAGCGTCGATTCCATCCCCACCAGCGCCAACCAGGAAGACCATGTCTCCATGGCCGCCCACGGCGCGCGGCGGTTGCTGGCAATGACCCGGAACCTGGAGGGCGTGCTCGCAGTGGAATTGCTGGCGGCCGCGCAGGGCTGTGACTTCCACGCTCCGCTCAAGTCGAGTCAGACGCTTGAGCGCACCCGCGCGCGCCTTCGCCAGGACGTGCAGCCTCTGGACCACGATCGCCACTTCGCCCCCGATATCGAAGCGGCCGCCGCGATCCTGCGGGCGGGCGAGCTGGCGCTTCCGGACCTGCCGGGCGTCGCCTGATGAACTGGCTGGAGCTGCAGCGCGGCGAGGCGCCCCTGGTGGTGAGCTTCCCGCACACCGGCACGGACATCCCCGCCGACATCGAGGCCCGGCTGGTCTCGCCATGGCTGGCCCGCAAGGACGCGGACTGGTGGATCCATGAGCTGTACGACTTCGCGGTCGGACTGGGCGCGACCATGGTGCGCACGCGCATCTCGCGGACGGTCATCGACGTAAACCGTGATCCCTCGGGCGCGTCGCTCTATCCGGGACAGGCGACCACCGAGCTGTGCCCGACCACCACGTTCGACGGCGAGCCGCTGTACCGTCAGGGGCAGGAGCCGGACGAGGCCGAGATCGCGGCGCGCCGGGCGGCCTGGTTCGAGCCCTATCACGCCGCCTTGGGCGCAGAGCTGGAACGTCTGCGCGCCATCCATGGCAAGGTGGTGCTCTACGAGGCCCACTCGATCCGCTCGCGCATCCCGCGCCTGTTCGAGGGCGAGCTTCCGAACTTCAACATCGGCACGAACTCGGGCGCCACCTGCGGCCCGGCCCTGACCGCCGCGGTCGAGGCCGCCTGCGACGCCAGCCCGTTCAGCCGGGTGACCAACGGCCGCTTCAAGGGCGGCTGGACGACGCGCCACTACGGCCGGCCCGAGGCCGGCGTCCACGCCATCCAGATGGAGCTCGCCTGCCGCGGCTACATGGACGAGGCGCCTGCCGAGCCGGGCCTCTGGCCCACCGAATATTCCGCCGACCGGGCCGCGCCCATGCGCACGGCCCTCACCTCCGTCCTCAACGCCTGCCTGGAATTCGCCCGCGCATGACCCGTCACGACCCCACCCGCGTGATCCGCCCCTCCGTCGGCGGCGAGCTCACCTGCCGCAGCTGGCTGACGGAGGCGCCGCTGCGGATGCTGATGAACAACCTCCATCCTGACGTGGCCGAAAATCCCGCCGACCTGGTGGTGTACGGCGGCGTCGGCCGCGCGGCCCGCGACTGGGAGAGCTATGACAAGATCGTCGAGACCCTGAAACGCCTGGGCGATGACGAGACCCTGTTGGTGCAGTCGGGCAAGCCGGTGGGTGTGTTCCGCACCCATGCGGACGCCCCCCGCGTGCTGATCGCCAACTCCAACCTGGTGCCCAAGTGGGCTAGCTGGGAGCATTTCAACGAGCTCGATCGCAAGGGGCTGGCCATGTACGGCCAGATGACCGCGGGCTCGTGGATCTACATCGGCACCCAGGGGATCGTGCAGGGGACCTACGAAACCTTCGTGGAGATGGGCCGGCAGCACTACGGCGGCGACCTGTCGGGTCGCTGGTTGCTGACCGCCGGCCTGGGCGGCATGGGTGGCGCCCAGCCGCTGGCCGCGGTGATGGCGGGCGCCTCGTGCCTGGCCATCGAGTGCCAGCCGAGCCGGATCGAGATGCGGCTGCGCACCGGCTACCTTGACCATTCGGCCGAGAGCCTGGACGAGGCGCTCCGGATCATCGAACAGGCTTGCGCCGAGAAGCGGGCGGTGTCGGTGGG
This sequence comes from Pseudomonadota bacterium, assembly GCA_023412655.1. GTDB lineage: Bacteria > Pseudomonadota > Alphaproteobacteria > Caulobacterales > Caulobacteraceae > Phenylobacterium. The sequence goes on from JAEYNH010000223.1 coordinate 10,909, forward strand.
CCTGCTGGGCAACGCGTGCGAATTGCTGCCGCAGATCCTGGAGCGTGGGGTGCTGCCGGACCTGCTCACCGACCAGACCTCGGCCCACGATCCGGTGAACGGCTACTTGCCAAAGGGTTGGACCCTTGAGCGCTGGGCCGCGATGCGCGAGCAGGCGCCAGAGCAGGTGGAGGAGGCGGCCCGCGCGTCCATGGCCGAGCACGTCCAGGCGATGCTGGAGTTCCGCCGCCGAGGCGTGCCCACGGTCGACTACGGCAACAACATCCGCCAGGTGGCCAAGGACGCGGGCGTCACCGACGCCTTCGATTTCCCGGGCTTCGTGCCCGCCTACATCCGCCCGCTGTTCTGCCGCGGGATCGGGCCGTTCCGCTGGGCGGCGCTGTCGGGCGATCCGGAGGACATCTTCAGGACCGACGCCAAGGTGAAGGAGCTGATCCCCGACAATCCGCACCTGCACAACTGGCTCGACATGGCCGGCCAGCGGATCAAGTTCCAAGGCCTGCCGGCGCGGATCTGCTGGGTCGGGCTCGGCGACCGGCACCGATTGGGCCTGGCGTTCAACGAGATGGTCGCCAGCGGCGAGCTGAAGGCCCCGGTGGTCATCGGCCGGGACCACCTCGACTCGGGTTCGGTGGCTTCCCCCAACCGGGAAACCGAGGCGATGCGCGACGGCTCGGATGCGGTCTCGGACTGGCCGCTGCTGAACGCGCTGCTCAACACCGCCTCAGGCGCCACCTGGGTGAGCCTGCACCACGGCGGAGGGGTCGGCATGGGCTATTCCCAGCACTCGGGAATGGTCATCGTGTGCGACGGCACAGAGGCGGCTGCGAAGCGGATCGAGCGGGTGCTGTGGAACGATCCGGCCACGGGGGTCATGCGGCACGCCGACGCCGGATACGACATCGCCCTGGACGTCGCCCGCGACAAGGCGCTGGACCTGCCCGGAATCCTCTGAGCCCCGGCGGCTTCAGGCCGGCCGGACCAGGTTCATCTTCAAAAGCCGCGCGACGACCTCGACCGTCAGGCCCATGCTCAGGGTGGAGACCGCCTGGAGCTGGCCGACGGTCGCCGGGCCTTCCGCCAGGCGGATGAAGATGCCCGAGATGATCGGCGGGGCCACCTTCCAGTGGCTGAAGAGGGGGTCGGCCTCCAGCGCCGCATAGGCCTCGGCCGAGGCCTCACCCACGAGCTCGACCCGGGTGTCGACCTGCAGCACGTGGGTCGAGAAGCCGGCAAAGGCCTCGAACGGGTCGCGGTGGCCCGCGGCGGCGCGGGGCGCGGCGTCCCAACGGCTCCGGTCCGCCGCATAGTCGCGCAGGCGGATGGCGGTGAGCTCCTCCCAGAGCTCCTGGTAGCGGCGATAGATGATCGCCCAGTCGTAGTCGCTGCGGGCGCGGCGCCGGCCCGTCTCCCCCAGGCGGCGGCGCAGGTCTGGATCGCTCACCAGCGCCGTCAGGCGATCCGCCAGCATGCCCGCATCCACCGAGACGGCCATGGCCGTGCGGTAAAGCATGTAGTCGTAGTTCAGCGCGCCGCTCTCATAGAGATGGGCGATGGTCTGGCTATGACCCGGTGCGGGTTGGCAGGTGTCGATCCGGAAGCCATCCTCGCCGTCGCGGACGGTGTCGCGGTAGCCGTCCCAGTCGCTGACCACCACCGGCAGGCCGGAAGCCATGGCTTCCAGCGGCGTGATGCCGAAGGTTTCCTGGATATTGTCGGAAAGCGAGATGAACAGGTCGGCCGCCGCCCAGCCCGCGCGGTAGCGGGCGAAATCCTTGCCGTCGATGAAGATGGTGCGGACGCTTGGGCAATAGCGCGCCGCCCCTTCCCGGTAGGCGTTAGCCATTCCCTCGTTGGGGGCTTGGCCCGACAACACCAGCACCAGCTTACGGCTGCTGGCCTGCGCCGCCGTCTCGAGCCCCTCGAACATCTGGAACGGGTGGGCCTTGGCGTGAAACACCAGGCGGCCGGGGGACAAGGCCATTACCTCGTCGTCCGCAATGCCAAGGTCGGCCCTGGCCTGGCGGCGCTCGTCCGGGGCGAACTCGAAGTCGGCCACGTGGACACCCAGGGGAATGATCGGCAGCTGCGGCCGAGGCGGCCTGACCCGCGCCCCCACCCGCCAGGACAGATAATCCTCGCCTGCGTCCAGGGCGCCTTCCACCACCCGGAGGGCGGCCCGGGAGGTGCAGATCAGGGCATCCCAAGGGGCCAGGGCCTCCACCGGATAGTCGCTGAACATGGCCATCGGTGGCCCGGACAGGGTGTGGGTCAACCCGCAAAGGCTATAGCGGCCCACCCCAGCCCGAAGACGCAGGTCGGCCATCCCGCCCAGCACGGCGTCGGGCCGGAACAGCACGCCCCGCTCTGCCATGGCTCTCAGATCGTCCCGCCGAATCCACTCGATGCGGCCTTGAGAATCCAGTTCCTGGACCGTTTGCCGGAACGCGTTCGAGGCGTCGCCGAACGGTGAGTAACCCCAGATCGGCCGTCCGCCGTGGGCCGCAACCGCCGCCCGGAGGAAGCCGTTTCCGGCCGCCTGGCGGCCCATGAGCTTGCCGCGATCCAATCGGTAGGCGTCGGCTTCGAAGAGAATGGCAGCGTCCATGGGGGCCGGGTGCTAGCACAGCCGTAGGCTGGCCCCAAGCCAGCGGTGATTTGCATCGAACAGTCCTTTCGAATAGCCAGAAAGCTCCCGGGCTTGCGCGGTTCTGGGGGGACGCGCTTGCGGGAGGAAGCCAATGAGGATCGGTCGTCGGTTGGCGCTGGGACTGCTGGCCGCCGCCTTTACAGCCACGGTCTGCTCGGCCCGGGAGCGGCCGGAACTCTTGATCCTCGTCGGGCAGTCCAATGCCCTGGGCTTCAGCCTCGACCCTGCGCGCCTGCCGCCTGACGCCGCCGCCACGGACCCTCGCGTGCAGATCTGGCAGGCGGGCCGATTTGTCACCCTGACGCCGGGAGCGAACACCGGCGCTCCCGGGCAGCCTGCCACCTGGGGGCCCGAAGTCGGCTTCGTCCGTGCATGGAAGGCGGCGCATCCAGAGGGCGCGCTCTATGTGGTGAAGCATGCGCGGGGTTCGATTCCCCTGGCCGTGGATCCCGTCGGGGCGGACTGGGCGCCGGCCTCGGGTGAACTCTACGCTAAGGCCACCGCGGCAGTGACCGCAGCCCGGACTCAGCTTCGGGCGCAGGGTATCGAGAATCCGAAGACCACCATCGTCTGGGGACAGGGCGAGAGTGACTCAGTCGAGCCGGCCAGGGCGGCGGCCTACCGCCAGAACCTGGAAGCCCTCATCGAGGCCATGCGGCGCGACTGGCAGGCCGCCGACGCCTGGTTCGTCATCGTCAAGATCCCCGACTGGGGCCACAGGGCCGCCGAGGTTCGGGCGGCCCAGGCGGCGGTCGCCGCCGCCGACGATCGGGTGGTGGCGGTCGAGGGCCATGGCCTGCCCATGCAGGACGACGGACTTCATATCTCGGCCGACGGCCAACTCCAGCTCGGCGCGGCGATAGCGCGCGCGGCCGAGAGCGGAGATGCAAATCACTGAACGAGGCGGCCTGCGGCTGCACGCGCGAGACCGGCCTGGCGCGAGCGCCAGCCTTCATCGCCTCCACGCCGCCTCGGAAGCTTGCCCTTTCGCGAGCTTGGCCGAAGCATGGCGTTCGGCGCACGGTGGTGTAGGGAGGCTGCATGGGGACGCGCCTTTCGATCTATCATCCGTCGGGCCAGCTGGGATTGGGAGCAAATCCCTTCGGCAAGGACGTGGCCAATCTGCAACTCCTCCAGGCCCTGGCGCGGCACGGCGGATTCGAGCAGGTGGACGTCCTCTCCGCCTCACAGATCGCCGACGCCGACCTCAAGGCGGGGCTGCATGGCGCGACGGAAGCGGCGACCAAGCTGGCCTGGGCGCCGCTGCTGGGTGTGGGCGCGCCGAAGGCTTCGGGCGCCCTGCTGCGGGGACAGCCTTACATCCACGAACTGGCCTGGCTGCGCCGACGCGGGGCCGGGGATCGCGCCTACAGCCTCCTGGGCCTGGCGCACACCCTGGCGCCGCCGGCGGTGCGCGAGATGATGGGCGCCAGCCTGCTCGCCCCGTGCCATCCCTGGGACGCCATCGTATGCACGTCGCCGAGCGTGCAGGATGGCCTGTCCCGGATGTTCCGCGAGCTGGGCGAACACCTCGCCGCCCGGACGGGCGGGCGGCCACCGACGCAGCCCGCCCTGCCGATCATCCCTCTCGGCGTTCATGGGAAGGCCCTGCGGGCTCAGGCCGACCGCCCGGACGTCCGGGCGGCCCTGCGCGACGAGCTTGGTCTCAGCGCGGATGATGTGCTGGTCCTCTGGGTCGGGCGGCTGTCCTTCTTCGAAAAGGCGTTTCCCCAGCCGATGTTCAAGGCGGTGCGACGGGCCGCAGAGGTCGCCGGAGAGGGCCGCAGGGTGGTCTTCGCCCTGGCTGGCTGGTTCCCGAACGCGGGCGATCGAAAGAGCTACGCCGAAGCGGCGGCGGCCTATGGCGGCCAGGTCGAGATCCGGTTTGAGGACGGCAACGACCACGAGCGCCTCGGCCGGCTCTGGGCCGGCGCCGACATCTTCCTGTCTTTGGTCGACAACATCCAGGAGACCTTCGGCATCACGCCGTTGGAAGCCATGGCCTCGGGCCTGCCCGTGGTCGCGAGCGACTGGGACGGCTACCGTTTCACTGTGCGCGACGGAGAGGAGGGCTTCCTCATCCCGACGCTGGGCGGGCCGAAGAACGGCGGGCTCGGAGCGGCCATAGCCAACCGGCATGTGATGGGCCTGGAAAGCTATCAGACCTACGTCGGGGCCGTGGCCCAGCATACGGCGGTCCATATCGGACGCTGCGCGGAGGCGCTGGCGGCGCTGATCCGCTCCCCAGAGCTACGGCGGCGCATGGGGGCGGCCGGCCGCGAGCGGGTCAGGAGCGCGTTCGACTGGCCGGTTGTCGCCGCCCAGTACCGCGAACTGGTGGAGGAACTCGCCCGTGTCCGCGCCGCCGCGGCCGAGCCCGCCCCGGGAGTCCGCCTCAACCCGGTGAAAGGCGATCCGTTCGAGGATTTCGCTCACTTCGCCACCGAAGTCCTCACCCTGGACACCCGGCTGGCCGCGGTCCCCGGCATGACGGCGGCCACGGTGCTCGACAGCGAGAAGGTGACCCTCGACCGCATCTACGCGCCGCTGCGCGCGCCTGTGGCCAGTTGCGCGCGGGTTATCGACCTGTTGAACGAGCGCGGACCCATGCCTGTGCGTGACATCCTGCTGTCGTTCCCGCAGGGCGAACGGCGCAACCTGGAACTGGCCCTTGCTTGGATGGCCAAGCATGGTTTTGTCGACTGGCTGACATAGCGTTGGCATCCGAATCCCGCCGATCGACGTTCTTCCCATGTCGAGCTTCGCGCAGACGAGGCGCACGCAAGAGGAGAACTGCAATGCGGATCGGCATCCTGGCGGGGGCGACCCTCGCCGTCGCCGCCCTGCCCGCCGTCGGTGAGGCGGCCTGTCAGAAGCGGACCACCGGCACGGTGGTCGGCGCCGTAGCCGGCGGCCTGCTCGGCAACGCCGTGGCCGGGCGCGGCTCGCGCACCGAAGGCACCCTGCTGGGGGCCGCAGTCGGTGGCGTTGCCGGCAACCAGCTCACCAAATGCAAGCGGCCCGCGCCGCGCTATGCGGCGAGCCGCAGCTATCGTGAGGCGTCCTATGCCCCCCGGGCGCGGGCCCCGTCCTGCCGATACGAGACCCGCACCTACTACGACCAGTACGGCCAGGCGGTGCGCGCACCCACGCGGGTCTGCGGGTAGGCCACATGAACAAGGGAACCATGTTGATCGCGGCGCTGACCGCCGCCTCCCTCGGCCTGGCCGCCTGCGAAGGCGGCCAGAACCGCCGCGCAACTTCCGGCGGCGGTCTCTGCAAGCCCTTTGTCGGAGTTCAGACGGTCGGGCCCGGGCTGGCGGACGGCGGCGCTGTGGTGGACGACTGCCTGCATCGCTGGGGCTACACCCTGGCGAAGGCGGATGACGATGCGGGCCTGGTGGCGCAGGCGGTCGTGGCGGCGTGCAGCGCCCCGCTGTCGCGCTGGAACCAGCAGACCCTGAGCAACGCGGCGGCGACCGGCGTCGCGCCGGAAGGACCCAGCCTGCTCACCGGCGAGCCGACCAATCCCATCGCAGAACACGCGAACTTCGCCGAGAACCGGGCGCTGTTCTACGTGATCCAGGCTAGGGCGGGGAAATGCGACGCGCCCCGGACGCAGACGGATCGGAAGGACCAGGCGCAGCCCGTTGCGACGCCCAACAGCCCCGATCAATAGCCCCTTATCAATAGCCCAGCGGCGCGGGACGTCAGCTCCCACGCCGTACCGCCACGGCCGCCTGAACGGCCGGCGGCAGGCTGCTGAGCCAGGTTTCGGGTGACAGGGCCTTGGCCACCCGAGCCCGGCCGGCCTCCGCCAGGCGGGCGCGGAGCGCCTTGTCCTGGCGCAGACGCCTGAGGGCGTCGGCCGCCGCCTCCACGTCAGGCTCGGCCCAGGTCTGACCGCGGTAGATGCCCTGGGGGTCTGTGACCGGAACGAGCCGCGCAGGGACCAGCAGGCTGTTGGTCTCGTCCATGAAATCGAGGTTGCCGCTGTAGGCCGTGGCCAGGGTGGGCGTGCCCAGGGCCATGGCTTCCGCCATGACGAGGCCGAAGCCCTCGGCGCGATGCAGGGAGAGCAGCACATCGGCCCCAGCCAGCAGCCGCTTCACCTCTTCGTAGGGCCAGGACTCGTCGATGAGGCGCACGCGGGCGCCGGCGAGGCGCCGGAGAGCCTCCAGCGCCTGCGGATGGGCGGCGCCGTTCTGGGTCTTGATGACCAGTTCGCAGGCCGGGTCGTCCCCAAATGCCTTTCGGAAGGCCGTGATTGCGCCCTCGGGGTTCTTGCGGGCGGCCGAGGAGTTGAAGTCGAACAGGGCTACAGCCTGGAAGTCCGCCTGCCGAGGCCCGGCCGAAACCCCTGCATAGTCCTCCATGAACAGCGGATGCGGCACCACGCGGACCGGCGCCCGCGCTCCCAAAAAGGCGTCGGCCGCGTAGCGGCTGGGAGCCCAGACCTCGTCCAGCAGCCGCGCTTCAGTGAGCCATTCGGCGGGCGCCCTGGGCAGTTCCCAGGCCCAGTAGCCGAAGCGAGGGCCGACCACCCGGCCGGGGCCCATGGCCGCCAGGGCGTCGATCAGCTCCGGCGGGTTGAGGTGAAAGACCCACAAGGCCGGTTCATCGGTCCGCAGGCTCGCGCGCCAATCCAGGCCCTGGCCCACGGCGACGACCTCGGCAGGTGCGCCGAGCGCCTCGAAGGCCCGGGCGGCCAGGCGCGCCGAGCCGCCGATGCCGTGGCTGGCGCCGAACAGTCCCACCAGACGGATGGGCAGGTTCTCCGCCCCGGCGCGCCGGCGTACGGCCGCATGGACATAGGCCCGGCGGGCTTGGCGCATCGCGGGAGCCGCAGCCTCGCGGACGGGCGCCGGCAGGGCGGCGCGCCACAGCCGCTGCAAGCCCCGGAGGCTCACTGCAGCGGCCTCAGGCTGGCGCGGGCAAGGCGCATGGCAAGGCTGTGGCGGATCCGCCGGGGCAGGGCGTCGATCGTCAGGCCATATTCGACAAGGCCGCCGGCCAGCAGCCAGCGCCGATAGCGGAACCGGCCCAGCGCCTGATCCAGAGGATAGAGCTTCTGCAGGTCAGGGCGAAGGTTCCAGATCTGGCGGAACAGCGCGAAACCGGCGAGCGGGTCGGGGCGCAGATACGGTTCCTGGAGCGGCTGGCGAAGCCGCTGCGGCCAGCCGGCGCGATGGGGAAGTCCAAAGGCCGCGAAAAGCCGCCGCCGAAGCTCGGTTGGCCGGCGCTCGGTTTCCGCCAGTTCGGCTGCCCGCGCCAGGATGGCGGGGCTTGCCATCAGCCGCTCCAGCTCCGGATCGGTCAGGCAGCTCATCGAGAACTGGCCGGCGGCGGCCATGGGCCCGATCCGCCAGGCGGCGAGTTCGTCGCCCTGGAAGCGTTCGGCGGGATCGGCGGGTCCGGCCAGCTTCGCGGCGGCGGCGGCCGAGGCGCGGTCGGCGCCCAGGGCCTCGGAATTAGGCACGAACCACCAGGGATAGGCGGCGGCGGGCTGCTCTGCCGTTAGGGCCGCCATGACCCGGGTGACGGAGGGTTGCGACGGATCAGGGGCGTCCAGCCACGCTTCGGTGGCCTGGCCCAGGCCATCCGGGAAGCTGGCGCCGCTCCTGGCCGCGGCCAGGGCCGTGCGCCGATGGGCCGGGCGCACCCGCCGGCCGGAGGCGAAGCGGTCGAACCGATAGCCGCAGGCCCTCGCCTCGGCGTGGCCATTGGCCTTCATGGCGGCGGCGTAGTCCGCCAGCAGTCCGGCCATGGGCGAGGCGACCAGCACCCGGAAGCGGTTCTGGTGCTTGGACAGGTTCAGGGGCCGGTCCGGGTCGAACCCCGAAAAGTGGAAGAAGATCAGCGGCTGCCCGTCCACGCGCCAGCCGTCCGCCGCGCGGGTGAGTTCCCGGCCTTCCAGGTTCCAGTAGGCGAGGTTCAGTCCCGGATGCTCGAGGATCGCCGCGTCCGGCACGAAGTCCGGCGCCTGGTCCATCCACTTCTGATCCGTGAAGACGCCCTCCTCGGGCGCCACCCGGCAGTCAAACCGGCAACGCTCGGCCCACCAGTCGATCAGCCGGGCGACGGCAGGGTCAGGTCGCACCGCGAGGAAGCCGAGGTTGAAGCGGCCGGAACGGGCCAGGTCCTCGTTGGTGGGCGAACCCGGGGTGGTCAGCGGCCGCATCGTATGCGGCGTCAGGGCCATGGGAGCCTCAGCGAGGGCGGTCCACACCGGCGTCAGCGGCCGGAACACCTCGATGTCGGGATCGAGATACACGACACGGCTCACGCCGGGCTGACCCAGGAGGGTGCGGAGCACGAAGGGCTTCACGGCCGTGTTGAGCTCGAGGGCCTCGTAATAGACGCTCATGTCGCGGACCGGCGCGCGCAGTTCGGCGGCCTCGATCACCTCGGCGATGTCGGCAAGTTCCGGGATCGGACCGTCCGCAGCGACGACGACCCGGCGCGCGGACGGCTCGGCCGCCGCCACGCTGCGCATCAGCGTGGCGGCCTGGGCCGCGTAGTTCCGCGACACGATGGTGAAGATGACGTCCACGCCCTGTTCCCCGGGGCTTGCCTGGCTGGGCCTTGGCTATCAGCCGCCCGCTCAGGCGGCCAGCAACTCGTCCACCTTACGGATGTCGAGGACCTCGGAAGCGATGCCGGAATCCAGCCGCATGACCTTGTTGCAGTAGAGCCGCAGCAGGTCGACGTCGTGGGTCGCCAGCACGAGGATGCCCGCCCGCTCCACGAGGGTCAGCAGGCGCTTGTGGGCCAGCCTCTGGAAGTCGGCGTCGCCCACGGCGATCCACTCGTCCATCAGCAGCACATCGCAGTCCACCGCGGTGGCCGCGGCGAAGGCGAGGCGGGCCTGCATGCCGGCCGAATAGGTCTTCACCGGCATGGCCAGGAAGGGCCCCAGGCCCGTGAACTCGGCGATCTCGGGCAGCCGGGCCTCGACCTCCTTGGCCGACAGCCCGCTGATGCGGCCACGCAGGCGGATGTTGTCGTAGCCGGTGGCGGTCAGGTCGATGCCCAACCCGAGGTCCAGCAGGGCGGCGATCCGGCCCTGCACCTCGATCGTCCCCTCATCGGGCTCGTAGGCGCCCGACAGCGCCCGGAGCAGGGTGGTCTTGCCCGAACCATTGTGGCCGATCAGGCCCAGCCGGTCGCCGGCCTTCAGCTCGAGGTTCAGGTTCTGCAAGGCGGTGACGTCGGTGGCGCCGAAATGGCGGCCCAGACGGCCGCCCACCGCCACGCGGGCCAGGGACTTCTTCAGCGACTTGGCGTCCACCCCATAGACGGGGAAGCGGATCGTCAGGTCCCGGCAGCTGATCGAGACGGGCTGGCTCATAGGTAATGAACGATCCGGCGGCGGGTGCGGGCGAAGACGGTGAAGGTCAGCGTCCATCCCGCCACCGCCATGGTCACGAGCACCACATAGGTGTTCGGCTCCACGGCGTGGCCGAGCAGGGGCGCGCGCACGGCTTCCAGCAGGTGGAAGAACGGGTTGAGGTGGAGAACGGCCATGTTCTCGCCCGAGAACCTCTGGGGCGTCCAGAACACCGGCGTCATGAAGATGGCGAACTGCATCACCGAGACGACGATCTGCGGGATGTCGCGGAAACGGGCCGAGGCGATGGCCGCCAGCATGCTGATCCAGCCCGCGTTCACCACCATCAGGACCAGCCCGACCAGGGCCACAAGCGGCTGCGCCTTGCCCCAGTAGCCGTAGAAGGTCAGCACCGCGATGACGATCACCAAGTGGTGGGCCAGGCTGATGAGGTTCCGCAGGATGGTCCGCCAGACGAAGGTGAACATCGGCAGGCTGGTCTGCGACAGCATCCCCTTGGCCTGGACGAAGGTGTCACAGCCCTCGTTGATGATGCCGGTCATCACCCCGAAGAAGACGATGCCCAGCGCCACGAACGGCAGGAACTCGTTCAGCGGGATCTTGAAGAGATTGGCGTAGAGGAAGCCGATGCCGAGGACCATCAGGCCCATCGACAGCGTGATCCAGAACGGCCCGAGGATCGACCCGCGATAGCGCGAGACGATGTCGTGCCAGGCAAGCGACCAGGCGAGCCCGAGCCGTTGGCCGGAACCCCGCAGGTCGCGGAACGCCATCTGAAGCTGGAACAGCCCGCCGCGCTGGCCGGTCCGCAACATGTGGGTGGCCGAGTCCATCAGCTCTCCCGAAAGAAGGCGCCGGAGGTATCAGGCGCGTTTCCCCGGCGCAAGGCGAGGCGCAGCCGCGCGGGTCGCGTCCGGGTGGCGGCGGGGTGCTTTGCCACCGTGATGTTCCATGTTAGCCGGGCGGGAAGGGATGCGAACGCCTGCCATGACCTCGATCGACAAGATCGCCCGCGACCCGACTGTATCGGCCCTGGAGGCGCATGCTGTCGGAGACCTGAGCCTGGCGGACGCCGGCGTGTGGCTGGTGGCCCCCTGCTACAAGGTGACGGCGCATATCCTGAACGTCATCGAGAAGGCGCCCGCGTGGATCGAGGGCATCGTCTGCGTGGACGACGCCTGTCCCGACGGCTCAGCCGATTTCATTGAGGCCCACAACACCGACCCGCGGGTGGTGGTGGTCCGCCTGCCCGAGAACCAGGGCGTCGGCGGCGCCACCATGGCGGGCTACCGGGAAGCCATCGCCCGGGGCGCCCGGGTGCTGGTCAAGGTGGACGGCGACGACCAGATGGACCTCGACCACTGCGCGCACCTGGTGGCGCCGATCCTGCTGGGCGAGGCCGACTACGCCAAGGGCAACCGCTTCACCTCGATCAGCCACCTCCAGGCCATGCCGCCGGTGCGGGTGTTCGGCAACGCCGCCCTCAGCTTCCTGGCCAAGATGTCCACCGGCTACTGGAACATCTTCGACCCGACCAACGGCTACACCGCCCTGGAGTCCAACGTCGCGCGGCTGGTGCTGGAGAAGCGGGTCTCCCGGCGCTTCTTCTTCGAGACCGACCTGCTCTATCACCTGGGCACCCTGCGCGCGGTGGTCCGCGACGTGCCCATGCCGGCGCGCTATGCGGACGAGGTGTCGAACATCCGCATCAGCCGCATCGTCGGTCCGTTCGCGCTGAAGCACCTGCGCAACCTCGGACAGCGGGTGCTGGGTCAGTATTTCGTGCGCGATTTCAACGCCGCCAGCCTGGAGCTGGTGTTCGGATTGTTCTCGGCGCTGTTCGGCATCGGCTACGCCCTCAGCTACCTGGCGAATCGCGAGCCGGGGCAGGCGGCTTCGGCCGGCGTGGTCATGATGGCGGCCCTGCCGATCATCCTGGGGGCCCAACTGCTGCTGCAGGCGATGAACTTCGACGTCTTGAACGTGCCCAGCCGGCCGATCCACCCCTACCTGCGGACCGTGCGCCGGCTCGAGGCGCGGCAGGCCCCGCCGGAAGCTTCCCGGCAAGCCCGCGCATGACGCCGAGGGACATGCTGCTGTGCGCCGGCTTCTCTCTGGCTTTGCCGGTAGGGCAGACCATGTTCAAGTGGGCGGCGGTCTACCAGGCCCGCCAGACCGGTCCGCTGCTGCAGAAGCTGGTCACCAACGGGCCGCTGATCGCCGCCCTCGCCTGGTACGGCCTCACCGCCATGTTCTGGTTCTACATCCTCACCCGGGTCCCGCTGTCCAAGGCCTATCCCTTCGCACTGGCCGGCACGGGCCTGATCCCCATCGTCGCGTGGCTGGTGTTCAAGGAGCCGCTCGGCTGGCGGATGGCGGCCGGATACGTCCTGATGCTGGCCGGCCTGGCGGTGATACAGAGCCAGAGCGCCTGAACGTCGAAGTCGAACGGGGGCCCTTCGGGGGAAGTCGATGACCGCCCAGCGCCTGATCCGCCTTGCGCCCGCACTCGCCTGGTTCGCGGTGCTCGCCGCCGGCTACGTCCTGATCCTGACGCTGAACCACCCGGGCCACATGTCGGTGGATTCGGTGATCTCGCTCACCGAGGGCCGGCGCGGCCTGCGCATCGTCTTCGGTCCGCCGCTCTACTCCTCGATCCTCGGCTTCTTCGATCGAATTACCCCCAGCTCACCCTTCGCCTACGTGACCGGCGCGGCCCTGCTGCTGGTGGCCGCCTGGGCCGCCCTGCCGGGGCTTCGGCCCAGGGTGGCCTGGATCGCCCCTGTGGTGCTGGCGGGCGCCATGCTCGCCCCTCAGGTGCTGCTCTACCAGGCCATCATGTGGAAGGACGTGCTGTTCGCGAACTTCGCGATCGCCGGCTTCGTCGCCCTCGCCCATGCCGTGAAGCGCTGGGAGCGTCCCAGGCCGCGCATCCTGCTGCTGGCTCTGAGCTTCGTTCTGCTGGGCGTGGCCTGCCTGCTGCGCCAGAACGGGGCGCTGGTGGCGGTGTTCTCGGCGGCCACCCTCGGCTGGGTGGCCTGGGCCTCCGGCTGGCGCAAGGCCATGGGCTGGGCGCTCGTGGGGTTCGTGGCGCCGCTGGTCTGCATGAAGGGCCTGGACCTGGTCACCCCGGTAAAGGACCCGCCCGGCGTCAACCGCGACGTCGGCCTGCGCCTCCTGCAGGGCTACGACCTTGCGGGAGCCATCGCCGCCGAGCCGGACCGGCCGCTGACGGTGTTCGAGGCCAACAATCCCCAGGCCGCCGCCGACCTGCGGCAGGAGGCGCCGAAGTACTATTCGCCCACCCGGGTCGACGCCCTGCTCGGGTCCCAGACCCTCGGCAAGGCGATCACCAGCTACAGCAGCGAGGTCATCGCGAGACAGTGGCTGGAAACCATCGCCGAGGATCCGGTTGGCTATGCCGGCCGCCGGCTGGAAGTGTTCCGCTGGGTGTTCGCCACGCCCGACATCGACCAGTGCCTGCCGATCCACCTGGGGGTCGACGGCCCGCCGCAATACATGGCCGAGCTGGGGCTGACGCCGCGGCAGGATCGCGACGATTCGCGCCTGTGGAACTACACCACCTGGTGGATGGACACGCCGGGCCTGTCGCATCCCGCCTTCGCCGTGCTCGCTCTGGCGGTGACGGGCTTCCTGTTGCTGCGGCGGGAGGCTGCGGACATCGCCATGGCCGGGCTTATGCTGTCGGCGCTGAGCTTCGCGTCGAGCTTCTATGTGATCTCGCTCGCGTGCGACTACCGCTACCTCTACTTCCTGGACCTAGCCGCCATCACCGGGGCGGTCTACGTGGCGCTGGATCCGCGGCTCAAGCGGCGAAACGCCTGAGCCAGGCTTCGGCAACCTCGGTGCGCGGCTCGCTCGCCTCGATGAACCGGTAGAGCGAGAGCTGGCGACCGACGCCGAAGCTCTTCACCGAAACCTTGCCGAACAGCGCCCGGCACAGCGCCTCGATCTCGGCGGCGTCGTTCACGTGCTCGTGGGCCATCAGCAGGCCATAGTCGAGGCCGTGCCGCAGGCGGAACTCCAGGCCCGTGGTCATCGACCAGCCCAGCTTCCAGAGGAAACCGCCTTCGCTGGGGATGGCTGCCCGGAAAGAGCCGCCCGGCGCCAGCAGCCGGGCCGACCGCGCCAGGGCCACCGGCAGGTCGCAGATGTGTTCCAGGCAGGCGACGCTGGTGATCCGGTCGTACCGCCGATCGGCGGGCACCTCGGCCACGTCGGCATAGACGGTGCGCACCCGCGCCAGACGGGGCGAATCCCTGAAGAGATCCGAGAAGGGCTCGACCACGTCGTAGGCGGCGCCTTCCGGCTCGAAAGGCAGCTGATTCAGATTGCCGGCGCCCAGCTCCAGGGTGGCCTTGGCGGGCGAAGCGTCCGCCGCTACCTGGCGGTGCATCCACTGTTCAAGCCGTTGCGACAGCGAGGCGGCGGTGGTCTCGCCCCCCCGGTTCTCGGCGTACTGCCGGGCATAGATCTCGGCGATCTGCGGCGGCAGTGGCGGCCGGGTCTTGGGGAAATGAGCGAGGCGGGCCTCGATGCCGGATGTGCTCAACGCTCGTCCTCCGCCAGGATGGCGTCCAGTTGCGCCTCGACCGCCGCCAGCATCTCCCGGTGCTGGTCAAGACGAAAGCTGGCGTCGCGCCAGCCGGCCTCCAGCGCCTCCCGATCGCGCACCATGGTCTCCTCAAGGACCTGCACCTTCGCCTGGGTCTCCCGCAGTTCGGTCCGGATGAGGTGCAGGTCGCGGGTGGCGGGGGACACCAGCGGGCCGATCTCGGCGCCGCGCCGGGTCAGCTCGGCGGCGGCCTCGTCCAGCACGGCGCTGGGCGGCGCCTCGTCGCGCGCGGCGGCCTCGAACCAAGCCAGCAC
>JAEYNH010000017.1 GCA_023412655.1 Pseudomonadota bacterium
GAGGGCGGTCTTTCGGGGGTCGGCCGCCCCTCCGGCTACAGCCGGGTCGAGATGATGAAGATCTATGACCGGCTCTGCCAGGGCGAGCCCCTGCGCAGCATCTGCTGGGACCCGGCCATGCCCGGCCGCAGCACGGTGCATGTGTGGCTGCAGCGGCATGCCGAGGCCCGCGATCTGGTGGATCTGGGCCGCGACGTGGGCGCCTACGCCGCCGCCGACGCCGTCTGGCACGGCCTGCGGCAGGCGGGCCTGGGCGATCTTCCCGCCCCGCCCGGCGCGCCCCTGCCCGCCCGGGGGAGGCCGCGGGAAGGCCGCGGGATGGCGCCCGGAATGGGGCCGGGACGGCCGCCGGGGATCAGGTGAAGCGGTCGCCCAGATAGACCCGGCGCACTTCCGGGTCGTCGACGATCTCGTCGGGGCTGCCCTCGAACAGCACCTCGCCCGCGTGGATGATCGAGGCCCGGTCGATGATGTCCAGGGTCTCGCGGACGTTGTGGTCGGTGATCAGGATGCCGATGCCGCGCTGCTTGAGGTAGCTGATCACCTCGCGGATGTCGGCGATGGCCAACGGGTCGATGCCGGCGAAGGGCTCGTCCAGCAGCATGAACGACGGCTCGGAGGCCAGGGCCCGGGCGATCTCCACCCGGCGGCGCTCGCCCCCCGACAGCGACACGGCCGGCGAGTCGCGCAGGTGCTCGATGTGCAGCTCTTCCAGCAGGCGGGTGACGGTGGCCCTCGCCAGCTTCTGGTCGCGCTGGCGCAGCTCGACCACGGCCATCACGTTCTCCCACACGGTCATGCCGCGGAAGATCGAGGTTTCCTGGGGCAGGTAGCCCACGCCCATGCGGGCGCGCTGGTACATCGGCTGGGCGGTGATGTTCTCCCCGTCCAGGTAGATGGCGCCGTAGTCGGCCGGGATCAGGCCGGTGATCATGTAGAAGGTGGTGGTCTTGCCGGCGCCGTTGGGGCCCAGCAGGCCGGCCACCTCGCCCCGGGCGAGGCGCAGGCTGACGCCCTTGACCACGGCCCGGCCGCGGAACGACTTGCCGATGTTGTCGACCACCAGCCCCTCCAGGGGCACGCCGACGCGCGTATCGATCCGCTCGGGCTTGGTCACGGGTTGGACTTCTTGTTGGGGTAGAACACGCCCCGCGGCCGGGCGGCCTGGTTGCGGCCCTTGGCGGCGCCTTCCATCTTGCCCTCGCCGGTCTTGGTGTTGAACACCATCCGCGTGCCGCGCAGCACGTTCTGGCCCTGCACGGCCACCACGTCGCCGGTCAGGGTGACGGTCTCGTTCTGGGCGTCGTAGACGCCGTTGTCGCCGCGCACCCGCTGCTGGGGGGTGACGTAGTAGACGCCGCCCTCGGCCTCCAGGCGGCGCAGGTCGCTGCAGCCGCCGGCCGCGCCCCCGGGCTTGCCCGGCGCCTTGGTCATGTACATGCGCATGACGTTGGCCCGCAGCCGGGCGTCGCCCTGCATGGCCTCGGCGTTGCCGCGCCAGATCGAGATGCACTCGCTCTGCTGGACCTCGAGCTCGTCGGCGGTGACGTCGATCGGGCCGTCCGACGAGGGCGACAGCTGCGCCCATGCCGGCGCCGCGGTGAGCAGCGCCGCGGAGACGGCCAGGATGGGGACGAACGGCTTCATGAGTTCCAGCTTCTATTCTTCCTTGCCGGGTTCGATGCGTGCGCGCACCCCGCCCTTGAAGATCATGCGATCGCCTTTGCCGTAAACGCCATAGGACTTCGCTTCGATTTCACCAAGGCCGCCCGAGCCCTGAATGGGGCCTGAACCGACCAGTTCGCCGGTCTTGGTGTCGAACAGCGAGGCGGCGGTCTGGAAGGCGTTGCGGGGGTCGGCCATGTTCACCCCGCCCGAAAGCTGCAGCTTGCCGGTGGTCTCGTGGAAGACCCCCTCGGCGCCGTTCAGCCGCAGCTGGTCGGGGCCGCCCTCGTCGAGGATCAGCGCCGGCCGCTTCAGCAGCACCCGCTGGTAGTCCTTGGGGTCGCGCACGGCCGAGTCGGCGGTGAGCACGAACGCCCGGCCCTTGTCGTCGCGGCCCACGAAGCGCGGGTTGATCAGCCGGATGGTCTCGTCGGCGCCCTGCGCCTGGCGCGGCTGGGCGCGGAAGGTGGACCAGGCGACGCTGCCGGCCAGGCTCAGGAAGATCAGGGCGATCAGGCCGGGCAGCAGGATGCGCAGCAGCCGGATCAGCTTCGAGCGCCGGCGCCACCGCTCGAAGTCGGCTCGGCGGGGCGGGGCCTGGAACGTAGCGTCGGACGCCGTCATGGCGACCTCCACGTCACGAGTGGGCGAAGATGTCGACGTCTTCCCAGCCGGCGACGTCGAGCACCGCACGATGCGGCAGGAATTCGAAGCACGCCTTGGCCAGCGCGTCACGCCCCTCGCGCACGAGCATCTCCTGGAGCTTGGTCCTCAGGGCGTGCAGGTGCAGCACGTCCGAGGCGGCGTAGGCCACCTGGTCGTCAGATAGGGTGGCGGCGCCCCAATCGGAACTCTGCTGGGCCTTGGACATGTCGACCCCGAGCAGCTCGCGGCTGATGTCCTTCAGGCCGTGGCGGTCGGTGTAGGTGCGGGCCAGCTTGGAGGCGATCTTGGTGCAGTAGACCGGCTGGGTGACCACGCCCAGGTGCAGCCAGAACATGGCGATGTCGAAGCGGCCGAAGTGGAAGATCTTCACCACCGACGGGTCGGTCAGCAGCCGCTTCAGGTTCGGCGCGTCATAGGTCGACCGGTCCAGCTTCACCAGGTGGGCGTCGCCGTCCCCGGCCGAAAGCTGCACCACGCACAACGGGTCCCGCCCGAGCCGCAGACCCATGGTCTCCGAATCGACCGCGACGAACGCCGCCCCATCCAGCGCGCCGGCCGGAAGATCCCCGTCGTGAACGTAGGTGGTCACTTCGCCTCAACTCCGACGCCGTTCGCCCCACCCCGCTCGAAGGGGTGGTGCCCAGGAGAGGACTCGAACCTCCACGGCTATTAACCACTGGTACCTGAAACCAGCGCGTCTACCAATTCCGCCACCTGGGCCCGGTCCGTCGGATCGGGAGGCGGCTACATATGGCGCCCGCCGGGCCGGGTCAACGCTGCTGCTGAAGAACTTGCAAGTTGCGTTGCGGCCAGGGGCTGCATCGTCTAATCCGCTGGCCTCTGAATTTCCCTCTTTTCCGAGTGGCAGCGGCTATGCAGAACCTCGTCACCGTCTTTGGCGGATCCGGCTTCGTCGGCAACCAAGCCGTCCGCCAACTCGCCAAGGCCGGCTGGCGGATTCGGGTTGCCGTACGCAACCCGAGCCTCGGCTACCGCATGCGTCTGCTGGGCGACGTGGGCCAGATCGACGTGGTCCAGGCCAATGTGCGCGATGCGGATTCGGTGCGTCGAGCTCTCGACGGCGCCGCCGCCTCGGTCAACCTCGTCGGCGTTCTCTATGAGACCGGCCGCCAGAAGTTCCAGGCGATCCATGTGGACGGCGCACGCACGGTGACCGAAGCGGCCGCCAAAGCCGGCGCCACTCGGATTGTGCAGATGTCGGCCTTAGGCGCTGACCCGGCCGGCCCCTCCGCCTATGCGCGCAGCAAGGCCGAGGGCGAAGCTACGGTCCGGGCGCTGCGCCCCGATGCGGTGATCCTGCGTCCCTCCGTGGTGTTCGGGCCGGACGACCAGTTCTTCAATCGGTTCGCCACCATGGCGTCGTTCTCGCCCGTCCTGCCGCTGATCGGCGGGGGGCATACCCGCTTGCAGCCGGTGTTCGTCGGCGACGTGGGCAAGGCCATCGCCCAGGCCGTGACGAACGCCGAGTCGGCCGGCCAGACCTACGAGCTGGGTGGCGCGGCCGAGTTCACCTTCCGCCAGCTGATGGAGATCATGCTGGAAGAGACCGGCCAGCGCCGGCTGCTGCTGCCGATGCCGTTCGGCGCTGCGGAACTACTAGGTAGGCTCGGCGAGCTCATCGCCGGCATCGCGCCGCCGCCGATCACCTCAGACCAGGTGAAGAGCCTCCGGGCCGACAATGTGCCAAGCGGCCGGTATCCCGGCTTCCTCGACCTCGGGATCACGCCCACCACCCTGGAAGCGGTGCTGCCGACTTATCTCTACCGCTACCGCAAGGGCGGCCAGTACGCCGACCAGGAAGCCCGGGCCATCGCCGGCGGGCGCGCCTAGCCCAGCATCGCCAGGCCGATCAGGCCCAGCACACCCACCACGATCCGCCACCAGGCGAAGGGCGTGAAGCCGTGGCGCGACACAAAGTCCAGCACCCGGCGCACTGTGATCACCGCCGCCACGAAGGCGCAGACGAAGCCCAGGGCGATGATCCCAGCATCGTCAGGCGTCAGCATCTTGTAGTTCTTGGCTAGGTCGACCGTGAAGGCGCCTGCCATGGTCGGCATCGCCAGGAAGAACGAGAACTCGGCGGCCGAGCGCTTGTCGCACCGCATCAGCAGCGCGCCCGCCACGGTGGCGCCGGATCGTGACACGCCCGGGACGAGGGCAAGGCACTGGAAGAGCCCGATAAAGAAAGCGGTCTTCAGCGGGAAGGCCCCAGCGTCTGTATGCAGAGGCTCGCGCTTGATGTGGTCCACGGCCATGAGGGCGAAGCCGCCGACGATCAGGCTGATGCAGATCAGCACCGGCGTCTCGAACAGCACGGACTTGATATAATCGTGCAGCAGGAAGCCGGCGAACCCGGCGGGCAGGAACGCCAGCACGATCGAGGCGACGAAGCGCCTCGCCGCCGGATCGGTGTGGAAGTGGGTGGCCACGGACCAGAGCCGGCCGAAATAGACGCTGATCACCGCCAGGATTGCGCCCAGCTGGATCATCACCTCGAACACCTTCCCGTTGGACTCGAAGCCCAGGAAGTGGCCGAGCAGCAGGATATGTCCGGTGGACGAGACCGGGATGAACTCGGTCAAGCCCTCGACGATGCCGAGGATGATGGCGAGCGCCCAATCCGGCATGGAAACTCCGACGAAGAAGGAACAGCGGCAATGGCGCGCACTATGGTGAAGAAGCAGTTCATCTCAAAATTGGACGATTAGATCCACAGGGGACGCCGAAACGATCGGCCCCACGCCAGACCTGAATTCCGATAGTCTTGTTAGTGGACTACAGCCTTTGCGCGGGCGTTCTCGCCCTCTAAATGGGGGCCTCTGCGGAGGAGGCGAGCCATGGCCGAGCGCATGCTGAAGTTCACTGTCGTCGAGCGGTCCACGCCGGAGAAGCGTGCGGCCGACGCGCGCGCTCACGACTTCCACGAGATTTACCGCGACTTCATCGACGCCAAGGCGGCTGAACAGGCATCGCGCTGCTCGCAGTGCGGCGTGCCGTTCTGCCAAAGCCACTGCCCGCTGCATAACAACATCCCCGACTGGCTGCGGATGACCGCTGAAGGGCGGCTCGAGGAAGCCTACGCTCTGTCGCAGGCGACCAATTCCATGCCGGAAATCTGCGGCCGCATCTGCCCGCAGGATCGCCTGTGCGAA
Source organism: Pseudomonadota bacterium (assembly GCA_023412655.1). Taxonomy (GTDB): domain Bacteria; phylum Pseudomonadota; class Alphaproteobacteria; order Caulobacterales; family Caulobacteraceae; genus Phenylobacterium. The sequence continues at coordinate 5,505 of JAEYNH010000017.1, forward strand.
GGCAACTGCGTCATCGAGCAGTCGGGCCATGGCACCGTCACCATCGGGGCGGTGGAACGCTACCTCACCGACAAGGCCTGGGAAGAAGGTTGGGTGCGCCCCTTGGCGGCCGGCGAGAGCCGGGGCCAATCGGTGGGCGTGGTGGGAGCAGGCCCCGCGGGCCTGGCCGCGGCGGAGCGTCTGGTCGAGCTCGGATACAAGGTCACCGTCTACGATCGCCATGACCGCCCCGGCGGCCTGCTGATCTACGGGATCCCCGGCTTCAAGCTGGAGAAGGACGTGGTCGAGCGCCGGACGAAGCGGCTGGCCGACGGCGGCGTCGAGTTCCGGCTGGGGTTCGAAGTCGGCCGCGACGCCACCTTGCCTGAGCTGAAGCAGCGGCACGACAGCGTGCTGGTCGCCACAGGCGTCTATGCGGCCCGAGATCTGGCGGTCCCCGGCGCTGGCTCGGAAGGTGTCGTTCCGGCGCTCGAATACCTGATCGCCTCCAATCGCGAGCAACTGGGCGACGGCGCCGTCGAGCCGCACCTCAACGCGGCGGGCCGGAACGTCGTCGTGGTGGGCGGCGGCGACACCGCCATGGATTGCGTCCGCACCGCCATCCGCCAAGGCGCGGAATCCGTCACCTGCCTCTACCGCCGCGACCGCGCCAACATGCCGGGCTCGGTGCGCGAGGTTGCCCACGCCGAGGAGGAAGGCGTCGTCTTCGAATGGCTGGCGGCCCCCAAGGCGATCACCGGCGAAGCCCTCGCCGCCGCCGGCGTCCGCGCCGTGCGCATGCGCCTGGGCCCGCCGGACGCCTCGGGCCGCCAGAGCCCGGAAGAGGTGGAAGGCGCCGACTTCGAGCTGAAGGCCGACTTGGTCATCAAGGCCCTGGGCTTCGACCCCGAGGATCTGCCGACGACCTTCCAGGCCGAGGATCTCGCGGTGACCCGCTGGGGAACGCTGAAGACCGACTTCCGCTCGATGATGACCTCGGTTCCCGGCGTCTTCGCCGCCGGCGACATCGTGCGCGGCGCCAGCCTTGTGGTCTGGGCCATCCGCGACGGCCGCGACGCCGCCGAGGCCATCCACCGCTATCTCACCGCCCACGCCAGCGCCGCCCTGATGGCGGCGGAGTAGGACCATGACGGACATCCTCGCCCGCTACGAACGCGACCGGGAAGCCCTCCTCGAGGCCAACGGCGGCTACGACATCACCGCCCAGCACGATGCCTGTGGCGTGGGCTTGGTTTGCGCCATCGATGGCAAGCCCCGCCGCGAGGTGGTGGAGCTCGCCATCCGCGCCCTGAAGGCCGTATGGCACCGGGGCGCCGTGGACGCCGACGGCAAGACCGGCGACGGCGCCGGCGTGCTGGTCAGCGTGCCGCAGGACTTCTTCGCCGCCCACGTGGAGCGGATCGGGCACGAGGTGCGGCCCGGCGCCATCGCCGTCGGCCAGGTGTTCCTGCCGCGCACCGACCTCGGGGCGCAGGAAGCGGCCCGGACCATCGTGGAAAGCGAGGCGCTGCGCTTCGGCTTCTACATCTACGGCTGGCGGCAGGTGCCGACGAACACGGCGGTCATCGGCGAGAAGGCCAACGCCACGCGTCCCGAAATCGAGCAGATCATGCTCTCACCGCCACCCGGCATGGACGGCGAGCAGCTGGACCGCGCCCTCTTCCTATGCCGCAAGCGGATCGAGAAGCGCGTCGCCGCAGCCAACATCCAGCACTTCTACATCTGCTCGCTCTCGGCCCGTTCGCTCATCTACAAGGGCATGTTCCTCGCCGAGCACATCGACGAGTTCTATCCCGACCTGAAGGACCCCCGCTTCACCGCTGCGGTGGCGATCTTCCACCAGCGCTACTCCACCAACACCTTCCCGGAGTGGCGCCTGGCTCAGCCCTTCCGCATGCTCGCCCACAACGGCGAGATCAACACGCTGAAGGGCAACACCAACTGGATGAAGTCGCACGAGATCCGGATGGCCGCCTCGGCCTTCGGCGACTACCAGGACGACGTGAAGCCGGTCATCCAGCCGGGCGGTTCCGACTCGGCGGCCCTGGACAACACCTTCGAGGTGTTGGTGCGGGCCGGGCGCGATGCCCCCATGGCCAAGACCCTGCTGATCCCCGAGGCCTGGAACTCGCGCTCCGACGCCCAGATGAAGGCCGGCCATCGCGCGCTCTACGCCTACTGCAACGCCGTAATGGAGCCCTGGGACGGCCCGGCCGCGGTCTGCGCTACTGATGGTCGCTGGGTGGTGGCTGGCAAGGACCGCAACGGTCTGCGTCCTCTGCGCGTCGCCGAGACCTCGGACGGCCTGCTGATCGTGGGCTCCGAGGCCGGGATGTGCCGGGTCGAGGAAGCTCGCATCGTCAAGAAGGCCCACATCGAGCCGGGCCGAATGCTCGCCGTCGATCTCAATGAGGGTCGTTTCTACGACGAGGACGGCATCATCGACCGGCTGGCCGCCCAGCACCCTTACGACCGCTGGCTCAGCAACACCGTCGAGCTGGAAGAGAAGATCGGCCCCGGCCCCGAGCTGCGGATGTTCCCGCGCGAGGAGCTGGTGCGCCGCCAGGCCGCCGCCGGCCTGACGCTCGAGGACCTGGAGCTGATCCTCGCCCCCATGGTCGAGGACGCCAAGGAAGCCGTCGGCTCCATGGGCGACGACACCCCGCTGGCGGTGCTCTCCGACACATACCGGCCCCTGAGCCACTTCTTCCGCCAGAACTTCAGCCAGGTCACCAACCCGCCGATCGACTCCCTGCGCGAGACGTCGGTGATGAGCCTGAAGACCCGGTTCAAGAACCTCGGCAACATCCTCGCCGAGGACGAGACCCAGACCGACGTGTTCGTGCTGAACTCGCCGGTGCTCACCACCGGCATGTACGACCGGGTCATCGGCGTGATCGGCGAGAAGAACATCGCCGAGATCGACTGCACCATGCCGATCCCGACGCCGGAGGCCCGGCCCGGCGACGCGCTTCGCGCCGGCCTTGACCGCATCCGCGCCGAGGCCGAGGAGGCGGCCCTTCGCGGCTGCTCGACCATCGTCCTGACCGACACCGGCTCCGGCCCCGACCGGGTGGCCCTGCCGATGATCCTGGCCACCGGCGGAGTCCACGCGTGGCTGGTCTCCAAGGGCCTGAGGTCCTACGTCTCGATCATCGTCCGCTCGGCCGAATGCCTGGACACTCACTACTTCGCCGTCCTGGTCGGCGTCGGCGCCACGGCAGTGAACGCCTACCTGGCGCAGGAGAGCTTCCTGGACCGCCAGGAGCGGGGCCTGACCGGCGAGCTGACGCTCCGCGACCTGTGCCTCAACCACAAGAAGGCCATCGAGGGCGGCCTGTTGAAGATCATCTCCAAGATGGGCATCAGCGTCATCTCCTCGTACCGCGGCGGCTACAATTTCGAGGCCGTCGGCTTGTCCCGCAGCCTCGTGGCCGAGTTCTTCCCGGGCATGCCGTCGCGCATCTCCGGGATCGGCCTGGCCGGCATCGAGGCCAAGGCGGTGGACCTGCACCGCAGGGCCTGGGACCCGGCGGCGCTGAGCCTGCCGGTGGGCGGCTTCTACAAGGCCCGCCGGGCCGGCGAAGCCCACGCCTTCGAGGCGCGCTCGATCCACGTGCTGCAGAGCGCCTGTGACCGCGGCGACTACCAGCTGTTCAAGCGCTACTCCGAGGCCCTGAGGGCGTTGCCGCAGATCCAGCTCCGTGACCTGCTGGAATGGCGCACCGAGGCCAAGCCGGTCGGCCTCGACGAGGTCGAGAGCGTAAACGAAATCCGCAAGCGCTTCCTCACCCCCGGCATGAGCCTGGGGGCCCTCAGCCCCGAAGCTCACGGGGTGCTCAACATCGCCATGAACCGGATCGGGGCGAAGAGCGTCTCCGGCGAGGGCGGCGAGGACCGCGCCCGCTACCGGCCGCTGCCGAACGGCGACAATCCCAACTCGGCGGTGAAGCAGATCGCCTCCGGCCGGTTCGGAGTCACCGCCGAATACCTGAACCAGTGCCGTGAGATTGAGATCAAGGTCAGCCAGGGCGCCAAACCCGGCGAGGGCGGCCAGCTGCCCGGTTTCAAGGTCACCGAGCTGATCGCCAAGCTGCGCCACGCTACGCCCGGCGTGATGCTGATCAGCCCGCCGCCGCACCACGACATCTACTCGATCGAGGACCTGGCCCAGCTCATCTATGACCTGAAGCAGATCAACCCCGACGCCAGGGTCACCGTGAAGCTGGTGGCCATGACCGGCATCGGGGCCATTGCGGCGGGCGTCGCCAAGGCCAAGGCCGACATCATTCTGATCTCGGGCAATGTGGGCGGCACCGGCGCCTCGCCCCAGACCTCGATCAAGTACGCGGGCGCCCCGTTCGAGATGGGCCTGTCCGAAGCCCATCAGGTCCTGACCCTCAACAACCTGCGTCACTTCGTGCGCCTGCGGACCGACGGCGGTATCCGCACCGGCCGCGACGTGGTGATCGCCGCCATGCTCGGCGCCGAGGAGTTCGGGATCGGCACCGCCAGCCTCATCGCCATGGGCTGCATCATGGTGCGACAGTGCCACTCCAACACCTGTCCGGTGGGGGTCTGCACCCAGGACGAGGCGCTGAGGGCCAAGTTCACCGGCAGCCCGGAGAAGGTGATCAACCTCTTCACCTTCATCGCCGAAGAGGTGCGCGAAATCCTGGCCGAGTTGGGCGTTCGCCGCCTGCAGGAGATCGTCGGCCGCACCGACCTGCTGATGCAGGTCTCCCGCGGCGGCGAGCACCTCGACGACCTGGACCTCAACCCGCTGCTGGTGAAGGCCGATCCTGGCCTCAACAAGCCCTACTGCACCGTCGAGGGCCGCAACGAGGTGCCGGACACGCTGGACGCCCAGATCGTCCGCGACGCCGCGCCTCTGCTCGAGCGCGGCGAGAAGATGCAGCTCACCTACACGGTGGCGAACACCGCCCGGGCCATCGGCACCCGCACCTCGTCGCACATCGTGCGGAAGTTCGGGATGGACGGCCTGGCGCCGGGCCACCTGACCGTCCAGCTCAAGGGCTCGGCGGGCCAGAGCCTGGGCGCTTTCGCGGTCCAGGGCCTGCGCCTGGAAGTCACCGGCGAGGCCAACGACTACGTGGGCAAGGGCCTGTCGGGCGCCACCATCGTGGTCCGGCCCTCCCCGCACCTGGCGAGCCGCGGCCGCGACAATGCGATCATCGGCAACACCGTGCTCTACGGAGCCACTTCGGGCCGCCTCTTCGCCGCCGGTCTGGCGGGCGAGCGCTTCGCCGTCCGCAACTCGGGCGCCACCGCCGTGGTCGAGGGCTGCGGCGCCAACGGCCTCGAGTACATGACCGGCGGTACGGCGGTGGTCCTGGGGCCGGTGGGCTTCAACTTCGCCGCCGGCATGACCGGCGGCATGGCCTTCGTTCTCGACGAGGACGGCGAGTTCCAGATGCAGCTCAACGCCGAAAGCGTCGTCACCTGCCGGGTCGCCAGCGCCCACTGGCAGGGAGTCCTGAGGGGTCTTGTGGAGGAACACGCCCGCGAAACCGGCTCGGCCCTCGCCCAGGATCTGCTACGAAACTGGGACGCCGCCCTCGGCAAGTTCTGGCAGGTCTGCCCGAAGGAGATGGTCGGCCGCCTCGATCACGCCCTCGAAGCGGAAGAGGCCGTGCACCTGCGGGCCTAGCGCCCCGCGCTAAGGCGTCTCCGGCTCGGGCCCTACATAGCGGGCGCGGGGGCGGATCAGCGCGTCGGACTGGCCCTGCTCTATGGCGTGGGCGATCCAGCCGGCGCAGCGGGCGACGCTGAACAGGGCGAAGGGCGCATCCTGCGGCAGGCCCAGCGCCTCGCAAGCCGCCACCAGGGCGAAGTCGATGTTGGGCGGCTGGCCGGCTATGGCGAGGACCGCCTCCTGCAGGGCCGCCAGCGCCGGAGGCGGGGCAAACCGCGCCAGCACCGCCGCCGCGCGCGGGTCGCCTTCCGGATAAAGCGGGTGGCCGAAGCCGGGGAG
>JAEYNH010000057.1 GCA_023412655.1 Pseudomonadota bacterium
GATCAGGCGGGCGGCGAGCGCGTCCTCCGTCCGGTCCAGGGCCAGGACCTCGCCGCCGCGGCGGGTCAGCACCTCGGCCTCGGCCAGGGTCAGGCCCGTGCCGGCGGGCGGCATGGGCGCCCCGCCATCGCCCAACACCAGGAACGGCGCCCAGAAGCGCGGGTGCAGGCGCGCACGGTCGGGCGCGGCGTCGAGGAAGGCGCGTTGAGCTTCCGCCAGGGCGTCGGCGGGCGAGGCGCCCGGAGTCTTCAGACGCGCGAAGACGCCGGTGACCACCCGCTGCCCGGTCCCGGAATCCACGGGCCAGAGCGTACCGAGGGTGGCGGGCGCCCCGGCGACGGCGAAGGCCGAGGCCAGGGCCGGCAGGTCGCGGGCCATCTCGTTCAGGTCGAAGTTGGCGGTGTTGCAAGCCGACAGGGCCACGAAGGCGGCGCGCAGGTTGAGGTCGGCGATCTCCGAGGCGGTGAACAGGCCATCGTCCATGGGATCGTCGGAAGCCACCGGCGTCAGCACCAGGGCCGGTTCGGACAGGCCCTGGAGGTCCTCGCGGATCAGGCCGTGGGTGGCGAAGGACAGGTGGCGGTAGGCGCCGGTCATCTCGCCCCTCAGGGCCCGCTCGGTGGCCTCGGCGCCCATCAGCAGCCGGGGTGCGTGGAAGCCCTTGGCCGAGGCGATCAGCTCGTCCCGGGTCTCGGGCAGGGGGGCGAGAGCGGAGAGGCGCGAGCCGCGCAGCACGGCGGCGGTGTCGCCGCCGAGCAGGGGATCGCCGACCCCCAGGAAGTCGAAATCGGCGGCGGCGACGCGGGGACCGGTGCGGGCGGCCACCACCACGCCGGGCTGGCCGACGTAGGCGACCGCGTGGCGCCGGATCAGCCAGTCGGCCTTGGCGAGGTCCCAGCCGTTCTCGAGCCTCGGCGGCGGGGCGCGCAGCAGGGCCGCCAGCGGGACCTGGGCGCCCGCCGCGCCGGCCAGCCACAGGATGCGGTCGCCGGCTTTCAGGCAGCCCTCGGCCGGGCCCACCAGCGCCGCGTGCAGCCGCACCGCGGCCTCTACCGGAAACTGGATGTCCAGCGCCTCGGACGCGGCGTGGCCGGCGGTGAGGGCGTTCTGGACGAGGCGTGTGTCGAGGCGGAGGCGGGCGGGATCGGCGGCCACGAAGGCGGCGGCCGTGGCGTTGCGGCGGACGCAGACATGGGCCAGGCCGCCCGGCAGCGGGACCGCAGCCAGGGCCGCCTCGCCCGGTGCAAGCGTCGCCTGGAAGCGGGCGAGGCCCACCACCGGAGCCGGCGTGAGGGCGAGGCCATCCCGGGCGAGGCTCGCTTCGGCGTCGGCCAGCCGCCGGTTGAAGTCGCGCAGCCGCAGCCGCCGTTCGGGCGCATGGCGGAGGCGCTCGCCCGCGGATGCCTTGGAGGCGGTTCCGGCCGTGGCGGCGGCGAGGACCCGCTGCACCTCGATTCGCTCCAGCCGATCGCGCCGGGCCCGCAGGCGCAGGGCCTGGTGGATGGTCCGGCGCTGCAGCTCGTCCGAGGCCTGGGCGAGCACGGTCAGGGCGTCGGCGTCGAAGCTGGCGCCGGTGCGGCCGGCGAGCTGGGCCAGGACGAAGCCGGTCTCGGGATCAAGGTCAGCGATCTCGGCGAGGGCGGCCATGACCAGCAGGCGATCGAGGGGGCCGGGCCGGTTCCAGCGGCGGGCGGCGCCGGGGGCCAGGGCGCTGTCGCGGATCTCCCGGGCGATGCGCCGCAGGGCGGCCTGGCGTTCGGGCCCCGGCGGCTGGACGAGGACGGCGGCGCGCGGATCGGCGGCGAGCACGCTCCGGGCGCTGTCCAGGTCGCTGCGCTCGGCCGCCAGCAGAGCCTGCAGCTGGCGGGCGACAGCTCCGGGCCCGTCGGGCCCAAGGGACTCCAGGGCGGCGGCCGCCGCAGTCTCGGCTCCGGCGCGGTCGCCCCTGAGCTGGAGGAGCCGGGCTTCGGCCAGCCGCCAGAGGCCGGTCTCGAGGCCCGCAGGCAGCAGGCGGGCGACGTGCGTCCCGGCCGCGCGGTAGAGGCCGAAGGCGCGGTCGACCTCGTCCGCCTCGAGCAGCAGGAAGGTCATGTGGGAGACCGCCAGGGCAGTGGCCTGGGGCGCGGCCTCGGGATTGCTCAGGCTGGCGACCAGGGACAGGACCCGATCGACGCCGTCGAGGGCCCCGGCGCGGTCGCCCTCGCGCCAGAGCTGGAGCGCGTGGGCGCCCTGACGTTCGAGATAGGCCTGGCCGTCGGCGGCGTCGAAAGCCCCCTGCGGCCGCGGAGCCGCCGCAGCGGCGACGGGCGCCGGCGCGAGAAACACGCTTGCCGCGAACAGCGCGCCAGCTACCTTCCCAAGGCTAAGGTTCGGCCGGGGGGACGGCGTCATGAAATGGGTCCATGCGGCGGCCGCCACGGCCACGCTTTCGCTGGCATCATACGCATGGGCCGCGCCGCCGGAAGCGCGGCTGGGCGAGGCGGCGGAGTTGCCGGGGGCGGCGCCCGCCACGGGCAAGGCCGGCCTGCCGCAGATCCCGTCAGGCGCCCTACGGCTGGGCAAGGCCCTGTCGCGCCTGCAGCCCGAGGGCCAGGCGACCACGCGCGGGGCGGCCGAGACGCGCATCTACCAGCAGGCCTCGCCGGCCGTGGTGCTGATCGTCACGCGCGACGGGCTGGGGTCAGGCGCACTGATCTCGCCGGACGGTGCGATCCTGACGAACCTCCATGTGGTGGGCGACGCCGAGGTGGTGGGAGTCATCTTCAAGCCGGCAGTGGAGGGCCAGGCGGTGGGCAAGGCCGACGTGCGCCGGGCCAAGGTGGTCCGCCGGGACGAGCTGACGGACCTTGCGCTGATCGAGGTGGCCGAGGTTCCGGCCGGGGTGACGCCCCTGAAGGTCGGCAATTCCACCACGCTGGAGGTGGGGGCCGACGTCCACGCCATCGGCCATCCCACCGGCGAGGCCTGGACCTATACCCGCGGCATCGTCAGCCAGATCCGCCGGGCCTATCAGTGGCAGCCAAAGGGCGACGTGCGCCACGAGGCGACGGTGATCCAGACCCAGACGCCGCTCAATCCCGGCAACTCCGGCGGGCCGCTGCTGAACGACCAGATGGAGATCGTGGGGATCAACAGCTTCGTCGGCGACGGCGAGGGGCTGAACTACGCGGTCTCGGCCGAGGACGTGAAGTCGTTCCTGGCCCGCACCGACGACCGCATGGTCCGCACCCGCAACGCGGCTGCGGGCGACGAGACCTGCGAGCCGGTCATGATCTCCGAGCGGCCCACGTCCGACCCGAAGGGCGTGGAGCGGCTGGTGGACACCGACTGCGACGGCAAGGGCGACGCCATCCTCTCCGTCCCCGCCAGCAAGCGCCACCCGACGACCGTCTGGGTGGACGATGACGGCGACGGCAAGCTGGACACCATGTACTTCGACGAGGGCCATGACGGCTCGTTCGAGAGCGCGCTCTACGACACCGACGGAGACGGCAAGCCCGACGTCCGCGGGTTCTTCCGCAAGGGCGAGGACGAGCCCTACCGCTGGGAGAAGATGGACTAGCCCCCCGTCCTTCCGCCGGCCCTGCACCGGAATTCCACGCGCCGCGGATCGCCCGCGCACAGCCGGCGTGCAGGATGCCTCCACCTGCGGAAGAGGAGGTCGGCCATGTCCGGTCCGGTTCGTGACGGCGGCCTGAGGCCATGGACCTGGGGCCTGGCGGGGGCGGTGCTGCTGCTGGCCGGCCTGGCGCAACTCTTCTGGGACCAGATGGACTGGGGCGCCGAAGACTTCGTGGCGCTGACGATCCTGCTGGCCGGGGGCTGCCTCGGCTACGAGCTGGTGGCGCGGGCCACCCGCCGGCCCTGGCTGAGGCTGGCCGGCGGCCTGGCTGTCCTGGCCGCCGTGCTGCTGGTGTGGGCGCAGCTGGCCGTGGACCTCTGCTAGTCCCGCAGCAGCTCGTTGATCGAGGTCTTGGAGCGGGTGCGCTCGTCCACCCGCTTCATGATCACCGCGCAGTAGGTGGAGGGCAGGCTGGGGTCGTGGGCGTTCGGACGGCTGCCCGAGACCACCACCGAATAGGGCGGCACCTCGCCGGTGAAGACCTCGCCGGTCCGGCGGTCGATGATCGGGGTGGTGGCGGTGATGAACACGCCCATGGACAGGACGCTGCCCTCGCGGACGATGACGCCCTCGGCCACCTCGGCGCGGGCGCCGATGAAGCAGTTGTCCTCGATGATGGTGGGGTTGGCCTGTAGGGGCTCAAGCACCCCGCCGAGGCCGGCGCCGCCCGAGATGTGGCAGTTCTTCCCGACCTGGGCGCAGGAGCCGACGGTGGCCCAGGTGTCGACCATGGTGCCCTCGCCCACATAGGCGCCGACGTTCACGAAGGACGGCATCAGCACGACGCCCTTGGAGATGAAGGCGCTGCGGCGGACGATGGCGCCCGGCACGGCGCGGAAGCCGGCCTGTTCGAAGCGGGCGGCGTTCCAGCCCTCGAACTTGAGCGGGACCTTGTCCCAGTAGGGGCCGGGCTCCATGAGCTGGTTGGCGTTGAGGCGGAAGGACAGCAGGATCGCCTGCTTCACCCACTGGTTCACCGTCCACTGGCCGGCCTCGGAACGCTCGGCCACCCGCAGCTCGCCGGCGTCCAGCTGCGACAGCACGGCGTCCACGGCGTCACGGACTTGGCCGGTGGTGGCGGTGTTCAGGCCGTCGCGGGCCTCCCAGGCCTGTTCGATGACGGTCTTCAGGTCGGACATGGTCAGGCAGTCTCCCGAAGGCGCGCGTCCGCGAGGAACGGCGCCAGCTTGGCGGTGCGGTGGTGGATGAAGGGGACGGGGGGCTGGCCCTCGCCCAGGAGGGCGTGCGGGCCGACCAGGATGGTGGTCATGCCCAGGTCGGCGGCCGGGGCGAGGTTGCGCGCGCTGTCCTCGAAGAAGGCGGTGACGGCCGGGTCGATGGCGTGGGCGGCGCCGAGGCGGGCGAAGGCCTGCGGGCTGGGCTTGGGCTCGTAGCCGCACGAGCCGATGTGGAAGACGTCGTCGAACAGGTGGGCGAGGCCCAGCCGCGCCAGGACGCGCTCGGCGTGGACGTCGTCGGCGTTGGTGAAGACCAGCCGCCGGCCCGGCAGCCGCTCGAGGGCGGCCAGCAGCTCGGGATCGTGCGCCAGGGTCTCCAGCGACAGGTCGTGGAAGATGGCGTGGAACTCGGCCGGATCGACGCCGTGATGGAGCATCATCCCCTTCAGGGTCAGCCCGTGCTCGGCCAGATAGGACTTCTGCAGGCGGAAGGCCTCGTCCCGGGGCAGGCCGGTGACCTTCTGCACATAGCCGGTCATCCGGTCGGCCATGGCCGCCATGAAGCCGGACTCGGCCGGGTAGAGGGTGTTGTCGAGGTCGAACAGCCAGGTGTCGACGTGGGAGAGGTCTACCGGCAAATCAGGGTCCCTGCCCCGTGCTCGGTGAACAGCTCCACCAGCATGGCGTGGGGGCGGCGCCCGTCCAGGATGACCACGGCCTCGACGCCGGATTCCACGGCGTGGATGGCGGTTTCCAGCTTGGGGATCATGCCGCCGGTGGCCACGCCCTCCTCGATGGCCCGGCGGGCCTCGGCCACGGTCATCTGGCGGATCAGTTCACCGTTGCGGTCCAGGACGCCGGCCACGTCGGTGAGCAGCAGCATGCGCTTGGCGCTCAGGGCCCCGGCGAGGGCGCCGGCCACCGTGTCGGCGTTGATGTTGTAGGTCTCGCCGGTCTCTGAGACGCCGATGGGGGCGATCACCGGGATGTAGTCCTCGTCGGCGCCGATCAGGGCCTTGATGATCTTGGTGTCGATCCGCTTGGGCTCGCCCACGAAGCCCAGGTCGACGATGCGCTCCTCGTCGGAGTTGGGGTCCTTCTTGGTGCGGGTGACCTTGTCCACGACGATCAGCCGGGCGTCCTTGCCCGACAGGCCGACGCCGCGCACGTCGGCCTCGGCGCCCGCCTGGGTGATCCAGGAGGCGATCTCCTTGTTGATGGCGCCGGAGAGGACCATCTCGGCCACCTCCATGGTGGCCTCGTCGGTGACCCGCAGGCCGTCGATGAAGTGGCTCTGGACGCCGGCCTTGGAGAGCCAGGCCGAGATCTGCGGGCCGCCGCCGTGGACCACCACGGGATGCAGGCCCAGCATCTTCAGCAGCACGGCGTCGGCGGCGAACAGCTTGGCCACCTGTTCCTCGCCCATGGCGTGGCCGCCGTATTTGATGACCACGGTCTCGCGGTCATAGATCTGGATGTAGGGCAGCGCCTCGGCGAGGGTCTTGGCCGTCGCCCAGCCCTGGCTTTCCTTGCCCTGGCTCTCCGTGGTCTCGCTCACCCGCGCCGCTCCGCCAAAATCCGCGCCAGATTCCTGGCCCGCAAAATCGTGGGGGTCCGATAGCGGACGTGCCGCCCCCTGTCACGCGTCGGGCGGCGTGCTAGCGTGACCGGAGCGAAGGGGGATTTCAGGATGCGGATGCTGGGTGCGGCGGCGATGGTCGCGGGATGGCTCGTGGGCGCCGCGGGGATGGCCTCGGCGGAAACCGTGGCGGTGACCGCCGAGCGGCTGCTGGACCCGGCGAGCGGCCGCTATCTGGAACGGCCGCTGGTGCTCATCGTCGACGGCAAGGTGGCCCGGGTCGGAACCGCGGGCGATGCTGTCCCGGCTGGCGCCAGCCGCCTGGACCTGCCGGGCGTGACCCTGCTGCCCGGCCTGATCGACATGCACGTCCACCTGGACACCCTGGCCCACATCGGCGGCTACAACTTCTATCAGTACTCGGACGCCTTCTGGCCCGTGGTCTCGACCCGGTCGGCCCGGGAGACGCTGGAGGCGGGCTTCACCACGGTGCGCAGCATGGGCCCGGCCGCGCCCTATGCCGACGTCGGGCTGCGCGAGGCGATCGACGGCGGTTTCGTGGTCGGCCCTCGGGTGGTGAGCGCCGGGGCCGCCGTCAGCGCCACCGGCGGCCACTGCGATTCCACCTACTTCCCGCCGTCCATGGACGAGAAGAGCGACTTCCTGGCCGACAGCCCCGACGCAGGCCGGGCGGTGGTGCGGCGGCTGAAGAAGTACGGCGCCCAGGTGATCAAGGTGTGCGCCACCGGCGGGGTGTTCTCCCGGGGGACGTCGGTGGGCGCCCAGCAGCTGACCGAAGCCGAGCTGCGGGCCATCGCCGAGGAGGCGCACATGGCGGGGATGAAGGTCGCCGCCCACGCCCACGGCGCCGAGGGGATCAAGGCGGCGATCCGCGCCGGGATCGACACCATCGAGCACGTCAGCCTGGTGGACGAGGAGGGCATCCGCCTGGCCCGGGAGCGCGGGACCTACTTCTCGATGGACATCTACAACACCGAATACACCCAGGCCGAGGGGCAGAAGAACGGGGTGCTGGAGGCCAACCTGGCCAAGGACCGCGAGGTGGCCGACGTCCAGCGGGAGGGCTTCCGCAAGAGCCTGAAGGCCGGGGTGAAGCACGTGTTCGGCTCGGACTCCGGCGTCTATCCGCACGGCCAGAACGCCCGCCAGTTCGCGGTGATGGTGCGCTATGGCGCGACCCCGCTGCAGGCCATCCAGGCGGCCACCGTCAACGCCGCCGAGGCCCTGGGCCAGGCGGGGCAGGTGGGCCGCATCGCCCCGGGCGCCTGGGGCGACCTGGTGGGCGTGGCGGGCGATCCGCTGGCCGACGTCACGGTGCTCGAGCGGCCCGTCTTCGTGATGAAGGGCGGCGAGGTGGTGAAGCCCTGAGGCCTAGAGGGTCCGTGCCACCACCTCCTTCATGATCTCGGACGTGCCGCCGTAGATGCGCTGGACCCGGGCGTCGCGCCACAGGCGGGCGATCGGGTACTCGTTCATGTAGCCGGCGCCGCCGTGCAGCTGCAGGGCGGCGTCCACCACCTCCCACTGCAGCTCGGTGTGGAACAGCTTGGCGGCCGAGGCCTCGGCGGCGGTGAGCTTGCCCTCCAGGTGCCGGGCGATGGCCCAGTCCAGGTGCGCCCAGCCGGCCTGCAGCTTGGCCTTCAGGTCGGCCAGGGTGAAGCGGGTGTTCTGGAAGTCGAACACCGTCTGTTTGAAGGCCTTGCGTTCCTTGGTGAACTTCACCGCCTCGTCGAAGGCCCGCTGGGCGCCGGCCTGGCCCGAGACGGCGATGCCCAGGCGCTCCTGCGGCAGCTGGTTCATCAGATAGGCGAAGCCCTTGCCTTCCTCGCCCAGGCAGTTGGCCAGCGGCACGCGGACGTCCTCGAAGAACAGCTCGGAGGTGTCGGCGCTGTTCTGGCCGATCTTGTCGAGGTTGCGGCCGCGCTTGAAGCCGGGCCGGTCGGCCTCCACCAGGATCAGGGACACGCCCTTGGCGCCCGCGTCGGGATCGGTCTTGGCCACGACGATGACCAGGTCGGCGTTCTGGCCGTTGGTGATGTAGATCTTCGAGCCGTTGATCACATACTCGTCGCCGTCCCGGCGGGCGGTGGTGCGCACGGCCTGGAGGTCGGAGCCGGTCCCCGGCTCGGTCATGGCGATGGCGGTGATCGCCTCGCCCGACACCATCTTCGGCAGCCATTCGCGCTTCTGCGCCTCGGAGCCGTAGACGACGATGTATTCGGCGACGATGTCGGACTGCAGGGTGATGCCCGCGGACGAGCCGGCATAGGCCAGCTCCTCGTCGATGACGGCGTTGTAGCGGAAGTCGAGGCCGAGGCCGCCGTACTCCTCGGGTACGGTGGGGCAGAGCAGGCCGGCCTCGCCGCACGCCCGCCAGAACGCACGGTCCACAAGGCCTTCCTCCTCCCAGCGGTCGAGGTTGGGCGTCAGTTCGCGCTCGAAGAACTTGCGGACCTGGTCGCGGAAGACGTTCAGGTCCTCGTCGTAGATCGTGCGGGCGTCGGTGGTCAGCATGTCGGCCTCTGGCGTTTCCCAGAGGCAGTTAGCGGAGTGACGTTGGGGACGCCTAGATGTGGCAGGCCGCCAGGATCTCGGCCCGCAGCTCGGGGATGCCGGTCCCCTTCTCCGAGGAGGTGGCGAGCACCCGCGGGAAGGCGGCGGGGCGCTTGGCGACTTCCCGCGCCGTCTCGGCCTTGATCTGAGTGAGGTCCGAGCCCTTCAGCTTGTCGGCCTTGGTCAGGACGATCTGGTAGGAGACGGCGGCCAGGTCGAGGGCGTCGAGGGCCTCGCGGTCGGGCGCCTTGAGGCCGTGCCGCCCGTCGATCAGCAGATAGACCCGCTTCAGGTTGGGCCGGCCGCGCAGATAGTCTCGGCCGAGGTTCTGGAACTTGCGGGCCACCGACTTGGACGCCCGGGCCCAGCCGTAGCCCGGCAAGTCCACGAGGCGCAGCTTCTCGTCGGCGACGAAGAAGTTCACCTCCCGCGTGCGGCCGGGCTCGTTGGACGCCCGGGCCAGCTCCTTGCGGCCGGTGACGGCGTTGATGAGCGAGCTCTTGCCCACGTTGGAGCGGCCGGCGAAGGCCACCTCCGGCAGGTCGGGCTCGGGCAGGCCCGCGATCGTCACCGCCCCCATGAGGAAGTGGACCGGATGGGCGAACAGGACGCGCGCGGCTTCCAGCTCGTCGGGCGTGAAGACCGGCTCGTCCGACATCGCCTAGCCCACGTTCTTCGCGCGTCCGCCCGACAGCCTGCGGACGATCTGGTCGATCGGGTTGTCGACCTTGAACCGGCGCATGATCACGTACTGCTGGAGGATGGTCAGCACGTTCGACCAGGTCCAGTAGATGATCAGGCCCACGGCGAAGGGCGCCATGATGAAGGTGAAGATCAGCGGCATCAGCTGGAAGATCTTCTGCTGGATGGGATCGCCGGCGGGCGGGCTCATCGCCGTCGTCAGCCACATGGTGACGCCGTAGAGGATGACCACGATGCCGATGTGCAGGGGGCCGTTCAGCAGCCCGCCGAGCAGCGGCAGGGTGGCCGGGTCCCAGGGGATCAGGCCGAACAGGTTCCAGACGCTGGTGGGGTCGCGGGCCGAAAGGTCCTTGATGAAGCCGAGGAACGGCGCGTGCCGCATCTCGATGGTCACCGTCAGCACCTTGTAGAGGGCGTAGAAGACCGGGATCTGCAGCAGCAGCGGCAGACAGCCGGCCAGCGGGTTGACCTTTTCCCGCTGGTAGAGGGCGAGCAGCTCCTGCTGCTGCTTGGCCGGATCGTCCTTGTACTTCTTGCGCAGCTCTTCCATCTGGGGCTGCACCTTCTTCATCTTCGTCAGCGACTCGTACTGCTTGTTCGCCAGCGGGAAGAAGATCAGGCGCACCACGACGGTCAGGGCCAGGATGGCCAGGCCGAAGGCGCCGACGTAGCTGTGGATGAACTCCAGGAACGCGAAGATCGGCCGGGTGAGGAACCAGAAGTTCCCCCAGTCCACCGCATCGTCGAAGTGCGGGACGTTCAGGGTCTTCTCGTAGTCGCGCAGCACCGGGACCTGCTTGGCGCCGGCGAAGACGTGGGTGGTCTCGGTGACCTGCTGGCCGGGGCCGATGAGGCGCGGCTGACCCACGAAGTTGGCGTCGAGCACCACCTGGCCCATGGCCTGGGTGCGGCGGAACTGGCCGGTGATCTGCTCGCCCTGGGCCGGGATCAGGGCCGCCAGCCAGTACTTGTCGGTGATGCCGAGCCAGCCGCCGGGCGAGTTGTAGGCCGGGCCGCCGCCGTCCTTCTCCCACTTGCCGTACTTGATCTGGCGCAGCTTGCCGTCGAGCCAGCCGATGGCGCCTTCGTGGACGATCTGGTTCTTGCCCAGGTCGGCGGGCACGCCCTGGCGCTGGACGGTGCCGTAGGCCGCCAGGGTGATCGGCTGCCCGGTGGCGTTGGCGACCGTGTCGGTCACCGTGAACATGTACCGGTCATCCACCGAGATGCGGCGGGTGAAGGTCAGGCCCTGGCCGTTGTCATAGGTCAGCACGATGGGCTGACCCGGAGAGAGCTTGGAGCCCTGGGCCAGGGTCCAGACGGTCTGGGCGTTGGGCAGGCCCGGCACGTTCTGGCCGACCCAGCCGAGCTCGGCGAACCAGGGATACTGGGCGCCTTCCGGGCGCAGCAGCTCCACGGCCGGCGAGTCCTTGGCCACCGTCTGGCGGTACTGGTCGAGGTAGAGGTCGTCGATCCGCGCGCCGCGCAGCGACAGGGAGCCCGACAGCGCCGGCGTGTCGATGGCGACCCGGGGC
>JAEYNH010000058.1 GCA_023412655.1 Pseudomonadota bacterium
CGCGCGCGGGGCGCGGCGCCTTGAACACCGTCCGCTGCGGCTTCGAAGGCGTGGCCCGGCCCGAGAGGCCCAGCCTGTGCACCTTACCGATCACTGCGTTGCGGGTGACGCCGCCCAACTGCTTTGCGATCTGGCTGGCCGAGAGGCCGTCCTGCCAGAGCTTCTTGAGTAGTTCGACCCGCTCGTCCGTCCAGCCCATATCCGCCTCCCACCCAGAGGGATTCAAGAGGGCTCCCCCGCCCTCGGGATTCAACATCTTGTGGCGCTCGGTTACGTCACCGCTCACCAGCCACTATCAGTAGTAAACAACTCGCTAAGAGCCACAATAGGCGCCCTGCGTATCATCCACAGGAACTAGATGTTGGGCCTCCAGGGACGCCGATGTTCTGTGAAAGGCGCCTTGAGGCGGAGCGGCGCGGGCCCACTTGCGGCAAGCGGCGGCCGGGCGCACATCTGCGCCATGCGAGACCTGCCTCCCGACGCCGAAGTTGTGCTGCCGCCGGTTCCCCGCGCCTATCCAGGCGTGAACTGGGAGGGGCTGAAGACCCTGTACCTGCGGGAGGTGCGGCGCTTCATCAAGGTGGGCATGCAGACGCTGGCCGCCCCGGTGGTGACCGCCTTGCTCTACATGCTGGTGTTCGTCGTCGCCGTGGGCGGGGGCCGCCGTCTCCACGGCGTGGACTACGGAACCTTCGTGGCGCCGGGCCTCGTCATGATGCAGATCCTTTCCAACGCCTTCGCCAACTCCTCGTCATCGCTGCTGCAGGCGAAGTTCAACGGTCTGATGGGCGACTTCCTCACCCCGCCGCTTTCGCCGGCAGAGCATGTGGCCGGTTTCGGCGCAGGCGCCGCCACCCGCGGCATTCTCGTGGGCGCGGTCAGCCTCCTGGCGGTGCTCCCCTTCGCCCGGCTGTCCGTGGCCCAGCCGTGGGCCATCCTCTACTTCGGCGTCTCCGCGGCGCTGATCATGGCCTTCGTCGGGATCATGGCCGGCCTCTGGGCCGAGAAGTTCGATCACATCGCCGCGGTGACCAACTTCGTCATCATGCCGATGACGTTCCTGTCAGGCACCTTCTACCTGGTCGAACGTCTGCCCGAGCCGTTCCGCACCGCGAGCTACTACAATCCGTTCTTCTATCTGATCGACGGCTTCCGCTACGGCTTCGTTGGGCATGCCGAGAGCAACCTCGCCGTCGGCGTGGCCATGACCGCCGCCCTCGTCCTGGCCACCGGCTGGGCGTGCCTGCGGCTTTTCCAGGTGGGCTACAAGATCAAGACCTGAGCAGCTGGCCCGGCGTCACGCCCAGCAGCCGCCGCATCCAGCGGGCCAGGTGGCTCTGGTGCGCGAATCCGGTCTCGATGGCCGCCTCGGCCACGCTCGTGCGGCGGTCCAGGATCAGCGTCCGGGCGCGGATCACCCGCCTTTCCATGACATAGGCGTGGACCGACTGCCCCATGGTCCGCCGGAACAGGGCCGTCAGGTGTGGCACGCTGATGCCCGCCACCTGCGCAAGTTCCTCGAGCCCCAGTTCGCCGTCGAGGCGGGTCTCCACATATTCGACGATCCGCCGCAACTGCGGCTTCGACAGGACCTGACGCGTCGGAGCCCGGGGGCCGAAGTCCTGCAGCAGCCGCACCGCCAGGGCCGAAGCCAGGCTGTCGGCATAGACGCGACCGGCCGACGCCGGGGCGTCCAGTTCGGCGGCCAGGGCGCCCACCAGGTGCTCGATCAACGGGTCGCGCGCGCCCAGCTTGGGCGCCAGGTCCACCCGGCTCGGGATGCCGAGGGCCTCGGCGGTCTTCGCCACCAGGTCGGGCGCCAGGCGCACCGCGATCATGTCCGTGGCCTCGGCGTCCTCCCACGAGCCGCCGGCGCCCGCGGGCACCAGGTCGAAGTCGCCGGGCGTCTGCACCCGGCGCTGCCGCACCCCCTCGCAGGCGCAATCGGCGGACACGCCCCGGGACAGGTAGAACAGCAGTCGATGCTCGCCCAGGATGCCGCCCTCGTGGCGGCCGGGGCTCGCCCGGACGCGGCGCACGGCAAGGCCGCCCCACTGGCGGGGCTCGCCGTACTCCAGGACGGGTGACGCGACTTTGCTGAACCGGAACGGATAGGTCATCACTGCCTCGCCGCCAGCCAGCGCCCATTCCGAGTGGAA
Source organism: Pseudomonadota bacterium (assembly GCA_023412655.1). Lineage (GTDB taxonomy): Bacteria > Pseudomonadota > Alphaproteobacteria > Caulobacterales > Caulobacteraceae > Phenylobacterium. The sequence goes on from JAEYNH010000058.1 coordinate 2,160, forward strand.
GTCAAAGCGTCACCAGGGGCGACGGCGCCGGCGTCATCGGATCGTGCTCAATCGTGGCGAAACGTGCGCGACGGCTTAGCGCCAGACCCGCGACCCTCCGGCTGTACGGAAGGGAACGCACCATGACCGTCGCCGCAATCTCGCCCGCCATGTCCGGCCGCCGCGTGACCCCGGCCCGGATCGCCCTGGCCGCGCTCGCCGGCGGCGCCATCGATCTCGCCTACGCCACCTTCGCCGGGGCCGCCGCTGGGCGCTCGTTCCAGAAGGTCTGGCAAGGGGTCGCCAGCGGCTGGCTCGGCCCCTCGGCGGGCGATCTCGGCTGGGCCTCCGCCTCCCTCGGCCTCGCCACCCACTTCGGCATCGCCGCCGTCATGGCCGGGACCGTGGCCCTGGCCGGCGACCGGCTTCCGGTGATCTACCGGCGCCCCTGGGTGTCGGGGACGCTCTATGGCCTGGCCCTGTACGGGGTGATGCACCGCATCGTCCTGCCCCTGCGCTGGCCGACCATCTTCCCCCGGTGGGATGGCCTGATGTCTCTCGGCGAGGTCCTGGTTCACGTGGCGGTGGGCCTCGCCTTCGTCTTCGTCCTGCGCGGCCGGCAGCCGTCGGTTTCATGAGCAGCGTCGTGGCCATGCAGATGTCAGCCCCCGCCGAGAGGCGGGAACGCGCGGCGGGCCACCTCCTGGCGTCCGCCGAACAGCTCCACCAGCAGCTTCTGTCGGGCCTGTCGGTGTGGAGCGGCGCCCATGGCGCCATGGAGCGCCGCGGAACGCCCAAGCTGATCGCCGTCGTCGCCCTGGCCCTGGAAAGCCGGCGCCTGGTCCGCCGCCCCCGGGCCATACTCCTGGCCGCCGAAGCGGTGGCCCAGGCACGCGGCATGACCCGGGGCGCACAGAAGAAGGCCGCCTCGGAAGCCCGGGCGCTCGTCGCCCACGCCCTCGCCGAGGGGAGGGTGCGAATTCCCCAGGCCGAAAGCGACGCCGAGCTGCTGGAGCGGCTCGACGCCCTGCTCGCGCCCATCAACCTGCAGGACGCCTTGCTGGCGCGCGCCGCCGAACATGCCGGCTCCAAGGGTGGCCGGCCTGCCCGCGCCGCCGGCGAAGTGTGCGCCGAGCTGCGGCGCCTGATGGCCCTGGCGGACGCCGGCGACCCCTCAGCCTTCGCCGAGCTCCTGGCGGTGAGCCGTCAGCTCCAGGCCTGGACGGTGGACGTACTCGGGCGCGCTGCAAGGTCAGTCTAGTCGGACACGTCCCAAACAACTCTAACGCGTTGTGTAATAGCTCGCCGTAACCTGCCGTAACCTGTGTATCCGCGCAGATACAACTCTAATGTATCGCTATATATCAAGTGGTCATTAGTTGACCGACTTGAGCTCAGCTTTCTACCCAAGCGTATTGCGCCGCCCGTTTCGAGGCGGCCGCACTGACAGATGGAACGTCGCCCGCGGGGGCGCTTGGAGGGTTTGCTGATGTTCTTGAAGGGCAAGCGGGGGCTGCTGCTCTCGTCGACCATGCTTGTGGGGCTGGGCGTCGCCGGCGCGATCGCCAGTCCGGCGCAGGCCCAGGGGACCGGCGAGGTCTCGGAGGTGATCGTCACCGGTTCGCGGATTCCGCAGCCGAACCTCACCAGCGCCAGTCCGGTGACGGTGGTGGGCGCCCAGGACGTGCTCACCCGCGGCGTGACGCGGACCGAAGACCTGGTGAACCAGCTGCCGCAGGTGTTCGCCGGCCAGGGCGCCATGATCGCCAACGGCGCCACCGGCACCGCCACCGTGGACCTGCGGGGCCTTGGCCCCAACCGCACCCTGGTGCTGATCGACGGCCGCCGGCTGCACATCGGCACCCCGGCCGCCACCGCGCCGCTTACCGCGCCGGACCTGAACTTCATCCCGGCCAGCCTGATCGAGCGGGTGGAAGTGGTCACCGGCGGCGCCTCGGCCGTGTACGGCGCCGACGCCGTGGCCGGCGTCGTGAACTTCATCATGCAGAAGAACTTCGAGGGCGTGCGCCTCGACGCCCAGTACTCGGGCTACCAGCACACCAACAACAATGACACCGTCCAGGAGGTCATCCGCCGCCGCGCCGCCTCGGCGGTGGACCCGTCCGCATTCACCATTCCGGAGAAGGATGTCTGGGACGGCGGCACCACCGATCTCAACCTCGTCGTCGGCGTCAACTCGCCAGACGGCAAGGGCAATGTCACCGCCTATGTGGGCTATCGAAACGTCCAGGCGGTGACGCAGGACACCCGGGATTACAGCGCCTGCAACCTGGCCACCGCCACCGGCTCGAGCTCGTACGCCGGCTGGGCCTGCTCCGGCTCAGGTACCAGCGCCCCGGCGCACTTCATGCCGGGCGGTGGAGCTCGCGATGACCTCGACTACGTCGTCGATCCGGGTGCGCCCGGCGGTCGCGGCCTGCGTCCGTACGTCAGTTCGCGCGACGCCTTCAACTTCGCGCCCTACAACCACTTCCAGCGGCCGGACACCCGCTACACCCTCGGGGCCTTCGCCAACTACCGGTTCAACGACCGGGCCGAGCTCTACACCGAGCTGATGTTCATGGACGACCGGACGGCGGCCCAGATCGCGCCCTCGGGCGTCTTCGGCCAGGCCATGAACATCAACTGCGAGGGCAATCCGTTCCTGACGTCCGCGATGGTGGCCCTGCTCTGCGCGCCCACCATCGACCAGCTGCCGGACGATCCGGCGAACCCCGGCTCGATCGGGCTCAACACCGACGCCGATCCCACGACCCCGGGCCAGCAGGCCTCGGTCTCGGTGTTTCGCCGGAACGTCGAAGGCGGCGGCCGGGTCTCGGACCTGCGTCTCACCAGCTACCGCGGCGTGGTCGGCATGCGGGGCGAGTTCGCCAACGGCTTCCAGTACGACGTCTTCGGCCAGCACGGCACGGTCGAGTACCAGCTCGTCTCGTTCAACGACTTCTCCCTGGTCCGCTCGGCCCGGGCCCTCGATGTGGTCGTCGACCCGGCGACGGGCCTGCCGGCCTGCCGCTCGGCGGTGCCCTCGCTGGCGGGAACCAACTTCGACCCGGCCTGCCGCCCTTACGACATCTTCTCGATGGCCGGTCCTTCGCAGGAATCCATCAACTATCTCCAGACGCCCGGCTTCCAGAACGGCGAGTACGTCCAGACGGTGGTCTCGGCCTCGCTCACCGGCGATCTCGGCCAGTACGGCGTCAAGCTGCCCTGGGCTGCCGACGGCGTCGGCTTCGCCATCGGCAGCGAGTACCGTCGCGAGCGGCTGCAGCTCAACACGGACATCGCCTTCCAGACCGGCGACCTCGCCGGTGCGGGCGGCGCCACCCTGCCGACCCAGGGCGCCTATGACCTTTACGAGCTGTTCGGCGAGGCGCGGATTCCCCTCGTCCAGGATCGGCCCTTCTTCCAGGATCTGTCCGCGGAGGTCGGCTACCGCTGGTCGGATTATTCCCTGGGCTTCTCCACCAATACCTACAAGCTCGCCGGCGACTGGGGCCCCACGAACGATTTCCGCTTCCGCGCCAGCTACAATCGGGCGGTCCGCGCCCCGAACGTGGTCGAACTTTTCTCGACGCGGAACGTGGTGCTGAACGGCTCCACCGACCTATGCGAGGGGCCGACGCCCGAGTGGACCCCTGAGCAGTGCGCCCGCACCGGCGTCACCGCCGCTCAGTACGGCAACATCGCCGTCAACAGCGCCGGTCAGTACAACGGCCAGACCGGGGGCAACCCGGACCTGCAGCCGGAGACGTCAGACACCTATTCCGCCGGCATCGTCCTGACCCCCACCTTCATCCCGGGCTTCACCGCCTCCGTGGACTGGTACCGCATCAAGCTGAAGGACCGGATCGGCCAGATCGGCCAGGACGTCAGCCTGGAGCGCTGTGCGCTCACCGGTGACGCCTTCTTCTGCGGCCTGATCAACCGGGCGCCGGGCACCGGCTCGCTCTGGCTGTCGCAGAACGGCTATATCGTCGACACCACCTTCAATACCGGGGGCCTGGAAGTCGAAGGTATCGACGTCGAGGCCAACTACCGCTTCGACTTCGGCGACTATGGCTTCACCCGCGGCCTGGATCGATACGGCGGGCTGAGCTTCAACTTCCAGGGCAGCTGGCTGGACAAGTACGCCATCACCACCCTGCCCGGGGATGACTCCTTCGACTGCGCCGGGCTCTACGGTGTGATCTGCACGGGTTCGGCGGTGTCCACCGGCGCCCCGCTGGTGGAATGGCGCCACAAGCTGCGCGCCACCTGGCGCACGCCGTGGGACGTGGAGCTGTCGGGCACCTGGCGGCACATCTCGGGGGTCGACGTGGACGCCGACTACTCGGGCGCCAGCCATGCCGCCGGCCCGGACGCCCGACTGGGCAGCCAGGACTACTTCGACCTCGCCGGCACCTGGGGCGTGCGGGAGAACATCACCCTGCGCTTTGGCGTGAACAACGTCTTCGACAAGGAGCCGCCGCTGGTCTCGTCGGGAGGCGGAGCGATCAACAACTGCCCCACCGGGCCCTGCAGCGGGAACACCTATCCCATGACCTATGACTCGCTGGGACGGTACCTGTTCGTCGGCGTCCGCGCCGACTTCTGAGGCTGAAGGAAGGCCTGCCGGGAAGAGGTGGGAGCGGCGGCCCTGCGACCGCTGCTCCCGCTTCCCCGCTAAAGCGTTGACATCACGTCGTTCGAGGCCGAAAAGGCCAGGCCTTCCAGTCCCCGTGCCCACGGCGCGGGGACGCTTCCATTTCGGAGGGCTCCTTCGTTGACCGAGAAGACCGCCGGCCAGACAGCCGCGCCCGTTCCCAGCGACCACATCATGGGCGTCTACGCGCGCGCCCCGCTGGCGTTCGAGCGAGGCGAGGGCTCGCGCCTCTACACGGCCGAAGGCGAGGCCTATCTGGACTGCATGGCCGGCATCGCGGTCACCGCGCTGGGCCACAATCACCCCAAGCTGGTGCAGGCGGTGAAGGACCAGGCCGAGAAGCTCTGGCACACCTCCAACATCTTCCGGATCCCCAACCAGGAGAAGCTGGCCGACCTGCTCACGCGGAACACCTTCGCGGACGTGGCCTTCTTCACCAACTCGGGCGCCGAGGCCATCGAGTGCGCCATCAAGACCGCCCGCAAGTATCACTGGGCCAACGGCCAGCCTGAGCGGATCGACATCATCGGCTTCGACGGCTCGTTCCACGGGCGGACGATCGCCGCCATCTTCGCCGCCAACAATCCGAGCTATGTGGAAGGCTTCGGCCCGCCGCCTCCCGGCTTCGTGGGCGCCACGTTCGGCGACATCGAGGGGCTGAGGAAGCTGGTCGGCCCCACCACCGCCGCCATCCTCCTGGAGCCCGTGCAGGGCGAGGGCGGGGCGCGCTCGTGGACCGAGGCCCAGCTGAAGGAAATCCGCCAGCTCTGCGACGAGACGGGGACCCTGCTGATCTATGACGAGATCCAGTGCGGCCTGGGCCGGACCGGCAAGCTGTTCGCCTATGAGTGGGCCGACGGCGCGGCCGATCCCGACATCATGGCCGTGGCCAAGGCCCTGGGCGGCGGCTTCCCGGTCGGCGCCTGTCTCGCCACCGCCGAGGCGGCCAAGGGCATGACGCCGGGCTCCCACGGCTCCACCTACGGCGGCAATCCGCTGGCCATGGCCGTGGGCATCGCCTCGGTCGAGGAACTGGTGAAGCCCGAGCTCCTGGCCCACGTCCGCGAGGTCGCGGGCTACCTCAACCAGCAGCTTTCCGGCCTGAAGGACCGCTATCCGGACGTGGTGGTCGACATCCGCGGCAAGGGCCTGCTCATCGGCGTCAAGCTGGCCACGCCCAACCGCGAGTTCATGCAGCACGCCCGGGACGAAAAGCTGCTCATCGCCGGCGGCGGCGACAACTGCGTGCGCCTGCTGCCGCCGCTGACCCTGTCCCTCGACGAGGCCCGGGAGGCCATGGCTTCCCTGGAACGCGCCTGCGAGACGGCCCGGGCCAAGGCCAAGGCGGCTGCAGCGTGAGCGGCCCGTCTCCGCGTCACTTCCTCGATCTGTGGAAACTGGACGCCGCCGAAATCCGGGCGATCCTCGACGACGCCAAGGCCCGCAAGGCCGCCCGGGCCGGCTGGCCCAAGGGCCGGCCTGACGCCGACCGTCCGGCCGACGGCCGGACCCTGGCCATGATCTTCGAGAAGAACTCCACCCGGACCCGCTTCTCGTTCGACGCGGCCATGCGCCAGCTCGGCGGCTCGGTGATCATCTCCAATGCGGCCGACATGCAGCTCGGCCGCGGCGAGCCGATCGAGGACACCGCCAAGGTGCTCTCGCGCATGGTCGATGCGGTGATGATCCGGGCCAATGCCCACGAGGACATCGAGCGCTTCGCCATGGCCTCGGCCATCCCGGTGATCAACGGCCTGTCCGACCGCAGCCACCCGTGCCAGATCCTGGCCGACCTGATGACCTTCGAGGAGCATCGCGGGTCCTTGCAGGGCAAGACCATCGCCTGGGTGGGCGACGGCAACAACGTCTGCGCCAGCTTCATCCACGCCGCGCCCAAGCTGGGCTTCAGGCTGAAGATCGCCACCCCGGCCATCTACCATCCCGACCTTGTCGACTTGGCCCGCGCCGCCGAGCAGAACGGCCATGTGGAGGCGGGGGACGATCCGCACGAAGCGGTGCGGGGCGCCCATTGCGTGGTCACCGACACCTGGGTTTCCATGGGGGACACCGACCACGACGAGCGCTTCGAGGCGCTCGAGCCCTATCAGGTGGACGAGGCGCTGATGGCCGAGGCCGCGCCGGACGCGGTCTTCCTCCACTGCCTGCCTGCGCACCGCGGCGAGGAGGTGACCGATGAGGTCATCGACGGGCCGCAAAGCCTGATCTGGGACGAGGCCGAGAACCGTCTTCACGCTCAGAAGTCGGTCCTGGCCTGGTGTTTCGGGGCGATCTAGCCGGACCGGGTGATCGGGGCAGCCATGAAGTTCTCTGCCGTGCGGGCTGGATTCCTGGCCGGCGCCATGGCGCTCGCGGCCTCGCAGGCCCATGCCCAGACGGCGGCCGACCTCGACGGCGTCTTCTCGCGCTTCTCGGCCGCCACGCCGGGCTGCGCGGTGGGCCTCGACCGGCCGGGTGAGCCGGTCCTGACCCGCGCCTGGGGGCTGGCCAACCTGGAGACCGGCGCGGCGAACACGCCCGACACCGTCTTCGAATCCGGCTCGGTGGCCAAGCAGTTCACCGCCGCCGCCGTTCTCATGCTGGCGGCCGAGGGGCGGCTGAATCTGTCGGACGACGTGCGCAAGCACATCCCCGAGCTGTGGACCTACCCGACCCCGGTCACCATCGAGCAACTGCTCAACCACACCAGCGGCCTGCGCGACTGGGGCGACGTGGTCCAGCTGGGCGGCTGGCCCCGCACGACCCGCGCCTACACCAACGAGGAGGCGCTCTCGATCGCCTTCCGCCAGCGCGCTCTGAACTATGTCCCGGGGGCGGAGTACTCGTACAACAACACGGGCTACATCCTCGCCGCCGAGGTGGTCCGGAGGGTCAGCGGTCGGACCCTGGCCCAGTTCAGCACCGAGCGCATCTTCAGGCCGCTGGGCATGGACCGCACCCAGTGGCGGGACGACTTCCGCCGCATCGTCCCCGGCCGGGCCACCGCCTACCGCGCCGGGCCGGCCCAGGACATGCCGTTCGAGAACACCTACGGCCACGGCGGACTGCTCACCACCGTCTCCGACCTGCTGACCTGGAACCGGGCCCTGGCCGAGGACCGCCTGGCCCCGGGGCTTTACGCCCAGATGCAGGTGCAGGGCGTCCTGACCGGCGGCCGCCGGATCGCCTACGCCCGGGGCGTGCAGGTCGAGGAGCGTCTCGGGCGCCGGGAAGTGGCCCATTCCGGCTCCACCGCCGGCTACCGCGCCTGGCTCGCACACTATCCGGCCGAGAAGGTGTCGGTGGCCGTGCTCTGCAACACCGCCGAGGCTGACGCCGTGGGCCTGGGCCGGCGGGTGGCCGACTTCTCCATCGTTCCGCCGGCGGCCGCCGCGGACGTCGCCTCGCCCACGCCGCCGAAGGAGCTGGAGGTCCGGCCCGGCGTCTATCTCGACGAGGCCACAGGCCAGGTCGGCCGTATCGTGCGCGAGAACGGGACCCTGCGGCTCACGGGTGGTCCCCTGGTCTATTCCGAGCGCGAGGCCCGCTATCGCATCGGCTCGGACCTCGTCATCTTCACCGCCGAGGGCTACGAGCGGCGCAGGGCGGACGGCGATGTCTCACGCTTCCGTCGCCTGACCAGTCACACCCACACACCGGCCGAGATGACCGCCGCCGCCGGCCTCTACGCCAGCGACGAGGCCCAGGCCACCCTGCGGCTCAGCTACTGGCAGGGCCGGCTGATCCTCCAGCCCGCCGACCGCCCCAGCTTCCGCCAGACCCTCGAAGCCCTGGAGCGCGACACCTTCCTCGTGCAGGGCGGGGTGGTGCGGCTGGTCCGCAACGCCCAGGGCCAGGTCGAGGCTCTCCGCTTCACCACTGCGCGGGTCCGTGACCTGCGCTTCCGCCGCACCCGCTGACCGGCGGGTCGCAAAGCTGCTGACGCATCCTATATTGGCGCCCATGTCCAATCCCTCCGTTCCCGACGACCTGGTCGGCGCATTCCAGATCGAAGGCGAACCCGTGCGCGGCCGCGTGGCGCGCCTCGGCCCCGCGATCGACGAGATCCTCCGCGGCCACGACTATCCCGAGCCGGTGGCCAACCTGCTGGGCGAGGCCTGCGCGCTCGCCGCCCTCGTGGGCTCGAACCTGAAGTTCGACGGCCGCCTGATCGTCGAAGCCCGCGGCGCCGGCGCCGTGCGCTACCTCGTGGCCGACTACGACACCTCCGGCGGCCTGCGCGGCTACTGCCGCTTCGATCCCGAGGAGGTCGCCGCCGCATCCCAGGGCTTCCAGCGCCCCGGGGCCCGCAGCCTGCTGGGTGACGGGGTCTTCATCATGACCGTGGACCAGGGGGCGGACATGGACCGCTACCAGGGCATCACGGCCATCGAGGGCGAGACCCTGGCGCTCTGCGCCGAACAGTATTTCGCCCAGTCCGAACAGACGCCCACCCGCGTGCGTCTCGCGGTCGGCCAGGTGGATGGCCAGTGGCGCGCGGGCGGCGTGCTGATCCAGTACATCGCGGGGGACGAAAGCCGCGGGTCCACCCTGGAGGCGTGGGAGCGCACCCAGGCCCTGTTCGAGACCCTCGGCGAGGACGAGCTGCTCGACATTGAGCTGAACTCCAACACCCTGCTCTGGCGGCTCTTCCACGAGGACGGCGTTCGCGTGTTCGGCTCCAAGATGCTGCGCGCCTTCTGCCGCTGCTCGCAGGACCGCATCGAGACGGTGCTGAAGTCGTTCCCGGCCGAGGACCGCGAGGGCATGGTCGAGCCCGACGGCAAGATCCACGTCACCTGCGAGTACTGCAGCAAGGTCTACGCCGTGGAGCCCGCCACTCTGGAAGTCGTCTAGCGCAGATCCTCCCCACCGGGGGAGGTGGTGCGAAGCGCCGTAGGGGGCGCCTACGCCTTGTCCAGCGCCCGCGAGACGTCCCGCACCAGATCGCCCGGCCCTTCGAGGCCGACGCTCATCCGCACCCAGCCCTGGGTCAGGCCGATGGCCTCGCGTTCGGCCTCGGGCATGGAGCGGTGCGTCGTCGTCGACGGGTGCGTGGCCATGGACTTGGCGTCGCCTAGGTTGTTGGAGATGTCGACGATCTCCAGCGAGTCCAGGAACCGCCAGGCCGCCTCCCGGCTGCCCAGGTCGAAGGCGATGACGTTGCCGCCGCCGGTCATCTGGCGGGCGATCACCTCGGCCTGGGGGTGGTCCTCGCGGCCGCAGTAGACGATCTTCCGGACCTTGCCGTGCGCGCCGATGGCCTCGGCCACCTTGCCGGCGTTGTCCGTCTGGCGCCGCACCCGCAGTTCCATGTGCTCCAGGCCCTTCAGCAGCACCCAGGCGTTGAACGGCGACAGCGCCGGCCCGGTGTGCCGGTGCATGTCCTTGTAGGCTTCCAGCAGCAGGTCGGCCTTCCCCAGGATCGCCCCGCCCAGCACCCGGCCCTGACCGTCGATGTGCTTGGTGGCCGAATAGACCACCACGTCGGCGCCCAGCTTCAGCGGCTTCTGGAAGACCGGGGTGGCGAACACATTGTCCACCACCAGCTTTGCGCCTGCGGCCTTGGCCACCTCGGCCACGGCGGCGATGTCGGTGACCTCCAGCAGCGGATTTGCCGGGCTCTCCACGAGGAAGGCCTTGGTGTTGGGTCGCACCGCCGCCTTCCAGGCGCCGATGTCCGTGGCGTCCACGTAGGTTGTCTCCACCCCGAAGCGCGGCATCCATTCCGACAGGATCCAGCGGCACGAGCCGAACAGCGCCCGGCCCGCCACGATATGATCGCCCGCCCGAACCAAGCCCATCAGCGCCAGCTGGACCGCCGCCATGCCCGAGGCCGTGGCCTTGCAGGCCTCCGCCCCCTCGATCAGCGCCAGGCGCTGTTCGAACATCTCCGTCGTGGGATTGCCGAAGCGTTGGTAGATGAAGCCAGGCGTCTCGCCCGCGAACCGCGCGTCGGCCGCCGCGGCGCTGTCGTAAGAAAAGCTCTGCGTCAGGAACAGCGCCTCCGAGATCTCGCCGTACTCGGTGCGCATGAGGCCGCCGCGCACCGCCTGGGTCTCGATCTCCCAATCGCGCGGGTCTTCCGCCATCACGGCCTCCATAAACCTTCAGAAAAGCTGCGGCCACGAACGCCCTCGCGCCCCGTCGGTCAAGGGCCGGTTGCAGCCTCGCGGCCCCTTTCCGACCGCAAGGCCCACCGCAAGCCTTGCCACATCGCCGTTCTCGGCTAAGTCTGTGCCGCCCATGAGCGACACCAACCGCCCCGGCATCCTGCCCTGCCAATCCATCGAAAGCCTGATCGCCGGCGGCGCCATCGCCGCCGACACGCCTTTCGACGCCGACCAGGTCCAGCCGGCCAGTCTCGACCTTCGCCTGGGCGCCCGGGCCTGGCGCGTGCGCGCCTCGTTCCTACCCGGCCGACACCTGGTGCGCGAGCGCATCCGCGATGTGGCCATGCACGAGCTGGACCTCACCCGGGGCGCGGTCCTGGAGCGCGGCTGCGTCTACATCGCCGAGCTGCAGGAGCGCCTGACCCTGCCGCCCGGCGTCTCGGCCCGGGCCAATCCGAAGAGCTCCACCGGCCGGGTCGACGTCTTCGTGCGCCTGCTCACCGACACCGGCGCGGCCTTCGACGACGTGGCCGAGGGCTATACGGGTCCGACCTTCATCGAGATCGCCCCCCAGACCTTCTCGGTGCTGGTGCGCACCGGCACCCGGCTCAACCAGCTGCGCCTTAAGCGCGGCGCGCCCGAGCGGCTGCGCATCGAGAGCGTCGGCGTCGACCTCACCGGCGAGGTCGCCGGCTTCCGCGGCCGCCGCCACGCCGGCGTCGTCGACCTGGACCATGTGGACGGCCACGACCCCCGCGACTTCTGGGAGCCGCTGATCCCGCGCAACGGCCAGCTGCTGCTCGATCCGGGCGAGTTCTACATCCTGGCCTCAAAGGAAGCGGTGGAGATCCCTGTCCTGGAGGCGGCGGAAATGACTCCCATCGATCCTTCGGTGGGCGAGTTCCGCGTCCACTATGCGGGCTTCTTCGATCCGGGCTTCGGCACCGACGAGGCCCACGGCAGGGGCTCCAAGGGCGTGCTGGAGGTCCGCAGCCACGAGACGCCTTTCATCCTGGAGGACGGCCAGACCGTCGCCCGTCTGGTCTATGAGCCGCTCACCGAGCGGCCGACGCGGCTCTACGGCGACCTCGGCTCGCACTACCAGCGCCAGGGGCTCAAGCTCTCAAAGCACTTCAGGGTCTGGGGCGAGTAGGGCGCGGCGCCGCCCTCGCCGAACCCGCTTGAGGCCCTACAGCGCCCGGCAGGCGGCGCAGAACGCGTCCAGGTCCGCCGCGTCGTGATAGATCGACAGGCCGATCCGCAGCACATCGTCCCGCACGTCGACGATGACGTCCCGCTCTGCCAGCGCCTGCTTCCACGCCAAGGCCCTGGGGTGTCGCAGCGCCAGGAACCGCGCCTGCGGCCCGGCGCCCGGCGGATTGAGCGGGACGGCCTGCGCCAGCGGCCCGGCCTGCCCGCCGGCGATGCGGGCCAGCAGCTCCTGCTGCAGGTCGATAACGTGGGCCGCCACCGCCGCCGTGGTCAGCCCTTCCGCCGCCAGCATCCGCCCGGCGGCCACGAAGCGGTAGAGGCCGGACGGATCGAACGTCGCCCCCAGGAAGCGGCCGGCGTCGCGGGTGTAGCCCACCCCGCCCGGCGGCCCCTCCAGGTCCCCGAACTCGGCGTACCAGCCCGTCAGCACCGGCCTGGGCGCAAACCCCGGCGGCGCGTGCAGGAAGGCCGCGCCTTCCCCGGCCATGGCGTACTTGTAGCCCCCGGCCAGGTAGAAGATCCGCTCGGCCACGGCCGAAAGGTCGGTGGGGACCGCCCGGAAGCCGTGATAGCCGTCCACCACCACCCAGGGCCCCTCGGGGCGGGAAAGCTCGGCCAGCTCCCACACGCGCTCGAACACGAAGCCGCTCTTGAAGAAGACGTGGCTCACGAAGATCAGGTCGAATTCGCCAGCCCTCGCGGCCTCGAGGAACCGCTCGGCGAAGTCCGGCCCCTCGCTCGCAACCCGCGTCAGCTCGACCTCGCCGGCCTCCGCCCAGCGGGCCGCCTGCCGCCGGAACGAGTGGAACTCCCCGTCCGTCGACAGCACCCGCACCGGTCGCCGAGCCACGGCCGACATCAGCACGCTAAGCAGGGTGTGGGTGTTGGGCGCGAACACCACGGTCTCGGGCGAGGGAAGGGACAGCTCCTCGGCCACCAGCGCCTGGGCCGCCGGATAGATCTCGCCCAGCGCCCGGTCCCACTTGCGGTCGGCCAGGGCCGCGGCGTCGTCCCAGGCCGCGACATGGGCCTCGAAGGTGGCGTCGGGCCACAGGTGATGGCTGTGGGCGGCCATGTGCAGCCGCCCTGGCGCGGCGGCGAACGCCCGCCGGAACAGGTCCTTGCGGGCGGCGCTCACAGCTTGGTCCTCAGCGACCACAGCTCGGGGAAGCAGCGCCGCTGCAGGGTCCGGCTCAGGTACCCCGCGCCCTCGGTGCCGCCGGTGCCCGCCCGCCCGCCGATGATCCGCTCCACGGTCAGCACATGCTTGTGCCGCCAGGTGACCAGGGCGTCGTCCAGGTCCACCAGCTTCTCGGCCAGCTGGTACAGCTCCCAGTAGCGCTGGGTGTCGCGATAGACTTCCAGCCAGGCGGCCTCCACCTCGGGCGAGGGGACATAGGCCTGTGAGACATCCCGGTTCAGCACCGTCTCCGGCAACGCCAGCCCGTGCTTCGGCAGCTGGGCGATGGCCACGTCATAGAGGCTGGGCGCCTCAAGCGCGGCCTTCAGCTGGGCCAGGGCTTCCGGCCGCTCGGCGTGGAAGCGCAGGAAGCTCTCGTCCTTCAGGCCCAGCAGGTATTCGAGGGTCCGGAACTGGTGGCTCTGGAAGCCCGAACTGGTCCCCAGGCTCTCCCGGAAGCTGAGGTAGTCGGCGGGGGTCATGGTCGCCAGCACGTCCCACGACAGGGTCATGATGGTCTGGATGCGCGAGACCCGCGCCAGCGCCTTGTAGGCCGGTTCCAGGTCGCCCGCCTCGATCAGGCGCTTGGCCAGGCCGACTTCGTGGATGATCTCCTTGAGCCACAGCTCCTTGGTCTGGTGGATGACGATGAACAGCAGTTCGTCGTGACGGTCGCTCAGCGGCTTCTGGGCCGCGAGCAGCTCGTCGAGCGCGAGATAGCGCGCATAGGTCATGGGTTCGGACATGGCGGGACCCTAGGCTTGCGCACGCCCGTCCCGCCAGCCCGAAGATCAGAGGTTGCCGAGCGCCTGGATCAGCTCGTGCTGGAAGTCCCGGCCTTCATAGAGCGAGCTCACCCGCAGCCGCTCGTTCAGCCCATGCGCCCCGTTGCCGTCGGTGTCGAAGAAGATGCCCGACAGGCCATAGACCGGCACATTGGCCTGCCCCAGCCAGAGGGCGTCGGTATAGCCGGCCTGCATCACCGGCTGCAGCGTCAGCCCGCGGCCGAAATGCTTGTCCACCAGCCGCTGGGCGGTCCCCAGCACCCGCGGGTCCAGCGGCGCGATCTTGGCCAGCGGCCGCACCGGCGGCTCGAGGGTGACGCTGACCCCCGGATCGCCGATCGCCTGGACCAGCGCCGCCTGCGTGCCCTCCAGCGTCTCGCCCGGCAGGATGCGGCAGTTGATGTTGCCCGCCGCGCGCTGGGGCAGGGCGTTGCTGGCGTGGCCGGCCTCCAGCAGGGTGGCGATGCAGGTGGTGCGCAGCAGGCGGTTGATGTCGGGATCGGCCGAGGCGATGCGGTCCGCCTCGGCGTCGTTCGGATCGGCCAGAAGGCGGCTCAGCGCCCGGGCCATCTGCGGGTCTGTGGTGGGCGCGGCGGCCAGGGCCGCGAAGTTCGGCCGGCTCACCACGTTGAAGCCGATCGGGAAGCGGTGCGCCCGCACCTTCAGCAGCGCCTCGGACAGCTGGTAGATGGCGTTGTCGGGGGTCGGCCGCGAGCTGTGGCCCCCCGGATTGCGCGTCTCCAGGCGGAAGTTCTGCGTCGCCTTCTCGCCGACCTGCACCTCGATGGCCAGGCGCTTGCCGTCCGGGCTGATCGTCCCGCCGCCGCCCTCGTTCACGGCGAACTCCGCCGCGATGAGGTCGGGCCGGTTCTCCACCAGCCACTGCATGCCGTTGAAGGCCTTCACCGACTCCTCGCCGCAGGTCAGCGCCAGCTTCACGGTGCGCTTCAGCTTCGCCCCGCCGCGCTTCAGCCGGGCCAGGCTGTCGGTATAGATGGCCACGTCCGCCTTATCGTCGGCCACCCCGCGGGCGTAGAAGAAGCCGTCCTCCTCCACCAGGGTGAACGGGTCGCGCTCCCAGTCCTCCCGGCGGGCCTCCACCACGTCCAGGTGGGCCATCAGCAGGATCGGCTTGGCCTTGGGGTCTCGCCCGGGCAGCACCGCCACCAGGCCGCCTTCCTTCGGATGCGCGGGATCGGCGAAATAGTGCAGGTCGGCGTCGGGGAAGCCCGCCGCCTTCAGGTGCGCCCCGGCCTTGGCCGCCGCCTCCGTGCAGCTCCCCGCCGACAGGGTGGTGTCGGTCTCGACCAGCGCCTTGTAGAGCGCCCGGAACTCGGCCTGGTCCGGCCGCAGGGGCTTGGCGCCCGTCTGGGCCCCCGTCTGGGCCCCCGTCTGGGCCCCCATCTGGGCCTGGGCGGACGCCGCCCCCATCACCGCCGCCGCCATCGCCGCGGCGGCCACGCTCCAACGCTTCATCCCGAAATCCCCCCAAGCTCGGCCGTCAGCTTCGCCCGCCCCCGACGCCCTGTCCACGCCCGAGCTTGAGGCGAGGCCGCATCGCCGCTAAAGGAGGCGTCCGGCTCGTCGCGAGCCCGGCGCGGGTGTAGTTCAGAGGTAGAACGTCAGCTTCCCAAGCTGAATGTCAGGGGTTCGATTCCCCTCACCCGCTCCAATTCCCACCATCCCGATCCAGCACGGCGGAGCTGACCGGCGTCAGGTTGACGGCTTGGCCTTATCCGCCCACAGGCAGGCGGTGACCCCCGCCCATCCGCATGCGCCGACCCAGCGGCCGCTCCTCGGCATCAGCCTGCGCGTCGCGGCCATGGCCTGCATGGCGCTGCTGTCGGCCCTGGTGAAGTGGTGCGGCGAGCGGGGCGTGCCGGTGTTCGAGATCGTCTTCTTCCGCAACGCCTTCGCCTTCGTGCCGCTGGGTCTCTACATCTGGCGCACCACCGGCTTCGAGGTGTTGAAGACCCGGCGGCCGCTGGGCCACCTGGCCCGCTCGGCGGTGGGGCTGGCAAGCATGGTCTGCGGCTTCTCGGCCGTGCAGCACCTGCCGCTCACCGAGGCCACAGCCCTGCAGTTCGCCTCGCCCCTGTTCATGACCGCCCTGTCGGCCCTGCTGCTGGCCGAGAAGGTCGGGCCGCACCGCTGGGCGGCGGTGGTGGTGGGCTTCATCGGGGTGATGATCATGGCCCGCCCGGTTCCCGGGCAAATGAACGTGGTCGGCGTGACCCTGGGCATCCTCTCCGCCATCGGGGCGGCGGGCGCCATGGTGGCCATTCGCCAGATCTCCGACACCGAGCGCGGCGCCACCATCGTCTTCTACTTCACCCTGGGCGGGACGGTGGTCGGCCTCGTCGGATCCCTCATCGGCGGCTGGAACGTGCCGGACGCGACGACGCTGGGCCTGCTGGTGCTGGCCGGGCTGGTGGGCGGGGTGGGGCAGCTGTTCCTCACCGAGGCCCTGCGCGCCGCGCCCGTCGGGGTGGTGGCGCCCTTCGACTACACCCAGCTGATCTGGGCGGGCCTGCTTGGCCTGGTCATCTGGGGCGAGTGGCCTCATCCGGCGACCATCGTCGGGGCCATCGTGGTGGCCGCCAGCGGGGTCTACATCCTGCATCGGGAGCTGCGCCGCTTCCGCCGCCCGCCTGACGGCTCGACCTGACGCCGTCGCGTTGACAGACCCCGGTTACGGGAGGACCCTTCCGCCAAGGATCCGGGAGCCCGTCCGATGTTGAAGATGCTCATCTTTTCCGCCGCGGCCGGCGCCGCCCTGCTGGTCGCCCTCCCGGCCGCCGCGCAGTCGGTGACGGTGCTGGGCGGCGGCATGGCCCGGCAGTGCTCCGACGCCGCGCTGAAGGGCGAGTCCGACCGCCGGTTCGAGGCGGTCTGCACCGCCGCCCTGCAGACCGAGGTCCTCGCGCACCGCGACCGGGCCGGCACCTTCGTGAACCGCGGCGTGCTGCGGCTGCGGCGGCTGGAATTCAATGCCGCCCGGGGCGACTTCGACGACGCGGTGCAGCTCCAGCCCGACCTGCCCGAGGCCTATGCCAACCGCGGCGCCGCCCTGGTGGGCCAGCGCCGCTACGCCGAGGGCCTGGCCGACATCAACCGCGCCCTGCAGCTGGGGGTGAGCGAGCCCGAGAAGGCCTATTTCAACCGCGCCCTGGCCAACGAGGGGCTGGATGACCTCAAACAGGCCTATTTCGACTACCGCAAGGCCGCCGAACTCAGTCCCGGGTGGGAGGCGCCCCGCAAGGAGCTGGCCCGCTTCACGGTCCAGGCGCGCTAGGGCCACGGCCAAGCTGGTCCATCGCCTCGGGCTTCCCACATCCCGGTCATGCGCGCCCTCATCCTCACCGCCGTCCTCGGCCTCGCCGCCGCCGCCCCGGCGGTCACCCCCGGCCTGGCTCAGGACCTCGGCGGCGTCACGGCCCTCAACCAGCTGAAGCTGGACGAGCTGCGCGCCCAGCAGCAGCTGATGCAGCAGCAGTCCATCGCCCAGCACAACGAGCTGATGGCCCTGGAAGCGCGGCTGCGCACCGAGCAGAACGTGGCCCGCATCCAGCAGGAACGCCGCGTCGAGCGCCTGCCCGAGCTGCCCTATCCGGCCCCGCCAGCGAGCATGGACACCTCGCGCCTGCCCTCGATCCCCGATGCGGCCCTGGCCGACTCCAATCGCCGCGTCCAGGCGATCACCCAGAACCGCCGCTAGCTTCGTAGCGTTAGGCCTCCGAACGCAACGGAGGTTTCGCCCATGCGCTGGTCCGGCGGCCGAGGGTCCGGGAACATCGAAGACCGCCGCGGGATGGGGCCGGTGGGCGCCGTGGGCGGCATCGGCGCGGGCGGGGTGATCCTCGCCCTCATCGGCTATTTCGTCTTCGGCATCGATCCCTCCACCACCACCAGCGTCCTGGGCGCCGGCCAGAAGGTCGAGCAGCAGGAGGGCGTGCGCGGCGGCCCCGCCGACGAGGCCGGGCGCTTCGTCGATGTGGTGGCCACCAATGTGGACGACGTCTGGGCCCGGCAGATGCAAGGCTATCGGCCGCCCGACGCGGTGGTGCTCTATGAGCGCGCCACCGGCACCGGCTGCGGCATGGGGCAGTCGGCCATGGGGCCGTTCTACTGCCCGGCCGACCGCAAGGTCTATCTGGACCTGTCGTTCTGGCAGGAGCTTGAGAGCCAGTTCGGCGCCGGCGGCGAGGCGGCCCGGGCCTATGTGATCGCCCACGAGATCGGCCACCACGTCCAGAACCTCACCGGCGCCTCGGATCAGGCCCGGCGCATGGGCGCCCGGGGGGCCGAGAGCGGGTCGGTGCGCCTGGAGCTGCAGGCCGACTGCTACGCCGGCGTCTGGGCCGCGCACGCCGCGGCGGTGTCCGGCGGACAGGTCCAGCTCGACCCCCGGGACATCGAGGACGGCCTGCGCGCCGCCGCGGCGGTGGGCGACGACACCCTCCAGCGCCGGTCCCAGGGCCAGGTGATGCCCGACGCCTTCACCCACGGCTCGGCCGAGCAGCGGATGCGCTGGTTCCGGCGGGGCGTGGAGGCCGGCGATCCGGCCGCCTGCGACACGTTCCGGGCGCGCAGCCTCTAGGACATCAGACCGGGCGCGGACGGCCGGGCTCGCCCGGCGCGCATTCCAGGGCCGCCCGGTCCCAGCCGGCGGCGTCGGCGGCGGCCTCGTAGGTGGACTGCAGGAAGGCCGTCAGGGCCGCGTCCGGATCGGCCGCCGTGCGCACCGCCTCATAGGGCAGGACGAACTCGCGCAGTTCGGGGTGATAGTAGGCCGCCTCGGGCGCGATCCGGGCCTCGGCGAAGCCGGGCGGCTCGGGATAGGCGTAGAAGATCGGCGCCTCGCAGCCGGGCCCGCCGGGCCAGAAGCCGGCGCTGCTGACCTCGTGCGAATAGGCCTCGCGGGCCACGGCGTCGGGCAGGTGCGGGACCCCGCCCGGATGCGGCGGCGCCGTCCGGCCCGAGAAGCGGGTCACCGCCAGGTCGAAGCTGCCCCAGAAGAAGTGCGTGGGGCTGGCCTTGCCGAGGAATCCGGTGCGGAAGGCCTTCAGCACCCGGTCGGCCTGGGCCAGGGCGCGGAAGAACCGGCGGGCCTGGCCCGGGTCATAGGCCCGGGGCGCGTGGTCCTCGCGGAAGGGCGTGGCCTCGGGCATTTCGTTGGGCGCGCCGTGGATGCGGACGGGCGTCCCCAGCGTCTCCAGGGCCGCCATCACCTGGTCGTGGAAGGCGGCCACCGACATGGGGGCCAGGGGCACGGCGGCGGTCGACCGGTCGGTGCGGAGGCGCAAGGCCTGGTCGGTGAAGTCGAACTCCAGGTCGACGGCGCCCCCGGCGGTGTGGACCGGGCCGGTCGTCAGCCCCCGGGCGGTCACGTACAGCGGCGTCTGCCAGGAGTGGTTCAGCCAGGGCGTCCGGGCCAGCCGGACCTTGCCGACGATCTGGCTCCAGAGGTGCAGGGCCACGCCCGTCTCGCGGAACGCGTCATAGGATAGGGCGGGCCAGATCTCCGCTTCCCAGGTCCCCGCTTCCCAGGTCTCGGCGTCGTCGCGTTCGGTCATGGCGGACCTCCGGCGGCGAGGCTAGGCTCCGGCGGCGCGGAGGTCCATGCGCGGCCTCAGCCGCCCACCATCGGGGTGGCCTCATAGCCCAGGCAGACCGAGACGCAGCGCCGGGCCAGCAGGTCGCCCGGATCGGCCAGTTCCACCTTCACGTCTTCCGGCGACAGCACCAGCGGCGCCTCGGTGCAGCCGGCCACCAGCACCTCGGCCCCCGCCGCCACCAGCTCATCGGCCAGGGCCTTCATGCCCCGCCGCACCTCCGGCCCGACGTCGCCGCCCTTGATCCGGTAGAGCAGGGCCATGAACTCGGCCTGGCTGTCCGGCTCCAGGCTGACCAGCCCCATGCCCCGGGCGGCCAGGTATTCCCGGTACAGCTTCAGCGCCCCCTTGGTGCCCAGGACGCCGGCCCGCAGGGCGCCGCTCTCCTGGGCCGCCTCGGCCCCCAGGTCGATCATGTCGATCAGAGGCAGGCCCGAGGCCCGCTGGATCAGGTCGGCGTGGGCGTGGGCGGTGTTGCACGGCATCGCCAGCACCTCGGCCCCCGCGCCGCGCAGGGCCCCGGCCATCTCGGCCAGCACGTGGCCGGCCAGGGCGCCCTGGGTGTTCCGGTCGGGCACGTGGGGATTGATGTCGGCGATCACCCGGATGTGGTCCTGGTCCCGCTCGGCCGGCGTATAGGCCTGCAGGCGCGTCAGGAACTCCAGGGTGGCCGCCGGGCCCATGCCGCCCAGCACGCCCAGCGTCAGGCCGGGGACCAGGGTCTCGGCCGCGTCCATCAGAGCTTGCCGTCCAGCTCGCCCTGGTAGCCGAACAGGCCCTGGGCGCCCCCGGTGTGCAGGAACACCACCGTCTCGCCGTCGAAGACGCCGGCGTGCGACAGGGCGATCAGCCCCTTCATCGCCTTGCCGGTGTACACCGGGTCCAGCAGGATGGCGTCCGTCCGGGCGGCCAGCTTCAGGGCGTCGATCACCCCCTGGTCGATCAGGCCGTAGCCCTCGCCGACATAGTCGCAGTTGGCCTCCACCATCTCCCGGGTGACCCGCTCCTCGAAGCCGAGCAGGGCGGCGGTCTCCTTGGCCAGCTTGAACACGTTGGCCTCCTGCGCCTCCTTCGGCGCGCGCACGCCGATGCCCAGCACCGGGATGTCGGCGCCCATGACCGCCAGCCCCGCCACCAGGCCCGCATGGGTGCCGGCGCTGCCGCTGGCGGTGACGATGCGGTCGATCTCCAGGCCCAGCTCATTGGCCTGGCTGACCAGCTCCAGGGCGCACTCGGCATAGCCCAGGGCCCCGATGCAGTTGGAGCCGCCGCCGGGGATCACATAGGGGCGCCCGCCGGCGTCGGCGACTTCCTGGGCCACGGCGGCCAGGGCCTCGTTCATGTCGCTGCCCCCGGGCACGCGGCGGATCTTGGCCCCCAGCAGCTCGTCCAGCAGCACATTGCCCGAGCGCTGGTAGTCCAGGGCCTTGGAGCCCGTGCGCTCCTCCAGGATCACCTCGCACTTGAGGCCGAAGCGGGCCGCCGCCGCCGCCGTCTGGCGCACGTGGTTGGACTGCACGGCGCCCTGGGTGACCACCGTGTCGGCGTCGTTGGCGAGGGCGTCGCCGATCAGGTACTCGAGCTTGCGCGTCTTGTTCCCGCCGCCCGCCAGGCCGGTGCAGTCGTCCCGCTTGATCCAGAGGGCGGGGCCCCCGCCGTCCGGCGTGGCCAGGGCCTCGGTGAGGCCCGGCAGGGTCTCCAGGGGCGTGGGGAGATGGGCGAAGCGGACGGGGTTGTATCGGGAAAAATGCATGAGGGGCTCCGTAGCATGGGGCGCGGCGGCCTTGCGAGCCGCCTCGCCATCCCCCCGGGTTCGGCCTAGGGCCGCAGTTTCCTCGGCAGGGCCTCCACCTGGGCCGGGGTCAGCTTGACGATCGAGTCCACGATGCAGCGGCTCTCGAAGCCGCTCTTGGCGATGCCGATGTCGAGATCCAGCGGCCGGCAGACGATGCTCGACCCCGGCGGCTGGCGGGTGATCAGCGGATCGGAGGAAATCGCCCCCGCCAGGCAGGAACCGCTCATGCTCACCCGATAGACGTCCCCCCGGTTCACCCGCAGGAACAGCGTCCGGTCGTCGCCCACCGTGTGGCTGCGGAGGTCGGCGCTGCGGAAGCAGTCGCCGCTGGCCAGGCCCGCGCCCGAGGGCGGAGCGGGGGGCAGCTCGGGCCTGGAGGCCGTCGTGGCGGTGCAGGCGGCCAGGCCGAGAGCGGCGGCGAGGGGGGCGATAAGGGCGGGCGCGAACTTCATCTGGCTCTCCGTCGGACGTCCTGATCCTAGGGTCAACGCCCCGCCGGCGGCCAGCGGCGCGTTGGGCTACCAGGCGTTCTGCACCTTCTCGGCGAAGCCCAGCAACCGGTCGAAGGCCACCTTGCGTCCGTCGTCCAGCACGGCCACCCCCTTGAAATGCCCGAACACCTGATGCGTGTCCGAGCGCAGGATCTTCAGGTCGGTGAGGTCGGCCCGGTCGAGGATCGGCTCGAAGGTCATCTCCAGGCGGCCATCGTTGCTGGTGAACCGCCAGGGACCGCTGTCGTAGCCGCCGGCCGGCAGGTGGAAGGTCACCTGGTCGAGCTTGTGGGCCACCCCGTCGTGGAAGACCATGTTCTCGGACGCGGCCGAGGTGTCGCCGAAGCCGTAGCCGATGTTGAAGCCGAACGGGACGCCGTCCGCCAGGCCCGAGGCCGAGCCCCAGTACCAGGTGTTGCGATAGGTCCAGACGCCCCGGCCCCAGTCCAGCACCGCAAAGGCCCGGTCGGGGGTGAAGGCATGGGCCTTGCCGCCCACGGTCACCATCCCCTCGGCCGCCATGCAGTTGATCTTCTGGTTGTAGTAGAAGGCCTTGGGCGCCCCCCTCCACGGCGTGGCGATGGTCATCCGGTCCATGGGCGGCTGGGCCAGCCGCAGCTCCCCGCTCAGGCCCTGGCCCTTGCCGAAGCCGGGGCAGTCGAGGGTCAGGCGCCGGCCGCCGGGCGTGTGCCGGAAGGCGAGTTTCAGGCGCGGATGCTCCTGGACGATGTCCCCCGCGTCGGCGCTCTGCGGCATCCGCATCCGGCCCATGGGGAAGGGCGTGATCACGCTCTCGGTGGTGAACGAAGGCGCCCGGAAGTCGAACCAGACCACCGACAGGAGGCCCATGTAGCCGTTGTCCGCCACCACCGCCGCCAGGCCGTGGTCGCCGGCCAGGACGCAGTAGTAGTCCCACTCCTTGATGCGCAGGGGCGATGCGGCGATGGCGGCCCGGCTATAGCGCCGCGCCTCGTTCCGGGCCCATCCCGCCTTCGCCAGACGCCCGCGGGCGTCCAGCAGATCTCCCGGCCCAAGCTCCGTCTGCGCCATCCCGTCCTCCCCCGGTGAACGCCCATCAAACCAAGCCTTGGCCGGGCGGTCGAGGCCGACGCCTTTTGGCGCTTCCCCAAAACCCCGTTCGGGGATAGCGTCCGCCGATCCTCGGGGGGCCGCGCGCAAGCGGCTGAGAGGTGGGTGAGCCCACGACCCGTCGAACCTGATCCGGGTCATGCCGGCGAAGGGAAGGGCCTCATCCTAAGACCCCAACCAACGCCCGTGATCCGTCCAAACGGAGCCACGCGATGAACAAGCTCGCCGGAAACCTGCAGGCCGCCGCCATCCCCACCGGGGAACGGCCCGGATCGCGGAAGGTGTACGAGCCCGGGGTGCTCTGGCCCGACATCCGCGTGCCGTTCCGCGAGGTGGCGGTGCATCCCTCGGCAGGCGAGCCGCCGCTGACGCTGTACGACCCGTCCGGGCCCTACACCGACCCCGCCGCCAGCATCGACATCGACAAGGGCCTGTCCCGGGTCCGGGAGCCCTGGGTGGTCTCGCGCGGCGACGTGGAGATCGTCGAGGCGCCGCGGGAGGTGAAGCCCGAGGACAACGGCTTCGCCCGGGGCGAGCACCTGGCGCCCGCCTTCACCGCCCCGCGCCGGGTCTACCGGGCTCGGGCCGGCCACAACGTCACCCAGCTGGAATACGCCCGGCGCGGGATCATCACCCCCGAGATGGAATATGTCGCCATCCGCGAGAACATGCGGCGCCAGGCCGGCGAGGCCTTCATCCGCGACGGCGAGGACTTCGGCGCGGCCATTCCGGATTTCGTGACGCCCGAGTTCGTCCGCGACGAGATCGCCCGCGGCCGCGCCATCATCCCGGCCAACATCAACCACACCGAGCTCGAGCCGATGATCATCGGCCGCAACTTCCTGGTGAAGATCAACGCCAACATCGGCAACTCGGCCGTGCTCAGCCACGTCTCGGACGAGGTGGACAAGATGGTGTGGGCGATCCGCTGCGGCGCCGACACGGTCATGGACCTCTCCACCGGTCGCAACATCCACAACATCCGCGACTGGATCGTCCGCAACAGTCCGGTGCCCATCGGCACCGTGCCGATCTACCAGGCCCTGGAGAAGGTCGGCGGCGTGGCCGAGGACCTCACTTGGGAGGTGTTCCGCGACACCCTCATCGAACAGGCCGAGCAGGGCGTCGACTACTTCACCATCCATGCGGGCGTGCGGCTGGCCTACATCCCGCTCACCGCCAGGCGGGTCACCGGCATCGTCTCCCGGGGCGGCTCGATCATGGCCAAGTGGTGCCTGGCGCACCACAAGGAGAACTTCCTCTACGAGCACTTCGAAGAGATCTGCGAGATCATGAAGGCGTACGACGTCTCGTTCTCGCTGGGCGACGGCCTTCGGCCGGGCTCCATCGCCGACGCCAACGACGCGGCCCAGTTCGGCGAGCTCGAGACGCTCGGCGAGCTCACCCAGGTCGCCTGGAAGCACAATGTCCAGGTGATGATCGAAGGCCCCGGCCACGTGCCGATGCACAAGATCAAGGCCAATATGGACAAGCAGCTGGCCGTCTGCGGCGAGGCGCCGTTCTACACCCTCGGCCCGCTCACCACCGACGTGGCCCCCGGCTACGACCACATCACCTCGGCCATCGGCGCGGCCATGATCGGTTGGTTCGGCACCGCCATGCTCTGCTACGTCACGCCCAAGGAGCATCTGGGCCTGCCGAACCGCGAGGACGTGAAGGTGGGGGTGATGACCTACAAGCTCGCCGCCCACGCCGCGGACCTGGCCAAGGGCCATCCCGCCGCTCGCGCCTGGGACGATGCGGTCTCCAGGGCCCGGTTCGAGTTCCGCTGGGAGGACCAGTTCAACCTCGGCATCGATCCCGAGACCGCCCGCGAGTACCACGACGAGAGCCTGCCCAAGGAGGCGTTCAAGACGGCGCACTTCTGCTCCATGTGCGGGCCCAAGTTCTGCTCCATGAAGATCAGCCAGGACATCCGCGACGCGGCCCGGGGACAGAACGACGTGGCCGCCGGCATGGCCCAGATGTCCCAGAAGTTCCGCGACGCCGGCGGCGAGATCCAGGTGCCGGTCACTCCGGCGGAATAGCGGGGGAACACTCGTCCTCGTTGTTCAGACGGGGCGGCGCAACCCAGGGCCTCTGGCGGTCGGGCAAAAGTTCATCTTTTGTTCACCTATGGCCGCCCCGCCCGCCTCGCACTGGAAGATGAGCCCGATCCCGGCTGCGGCCGAGGACAGCGTCGGCGATTTCCGCCGCTTCCCGGGTTGCCGCCTGCTGCTGCGCTGCTCGGCCTGCTCCTGGTCCCGCGCCTACGACCCCGAGCGGGTGATCGCCCGGCTGCAGGAGCTTCGCGCCGGCGGCCACGCCACGCGGCTGGCGGACGCCGCCCGCCGGGTCGCCTGGCCATGCCCGGCCTGCGGGCGCCTGCGCTGGCGTATGCAGTTCGCCTGGCCGCCCGATTTCGATCCGCGTGAAGCCCGCCGGCTGGCCGCTCGCTACCGGAACTAGGCCGAAACGCCGCCGCACCTTCACCGGCGCTTTCTGTCCAGCTCAACTGACGCTAATTGGCGACGATGCAAGCTGCGCCCAGCGCCCCGTCCCATCCCGGCAGCCGCCAGCCAGGCACGCTCGTCTCGATCCAGGTCCTGAGGGCCGTGGCCTGCCTGATGGTGCTCGTCCACCACGCCCGCAATCCGCGGCCGTGGCTGTTCGACCCCATGGTGGGATGGAATCTCACCACCGGCGTGGACGTCTTCTTCGTGATCAGCGGCTTCATCATGTACGCCGCCGCCCGCAACGAGGCGCCGGGCGAGTTCATGCGCCGGCGGGTCATCCGCATCGCGCCGCTCTACTGGATCGCCACCCTGACCTGGGTGGCCTGGCTCGCCGCCCGCGACCTCGCCACGCCGGACGCGGCCCACCTTTGGCTGTCCCTGGGCATGATCCCGCACGAGAGCCCGATGCACCCGGGGACGGTCTGGCCGGCTCTGGTCCCGGGCTGGACGCTGACCTTCGAGATGGCCTTCTACCTCCTGTTCGCCGTGGGCTTGGCGGTCCGCCGGCTAGTGCCGGTGGTGACGGTGAGCATCGTCGGCCTGGTCGCGGCCGGCTTCATCCTGCGCCCCGACGACACCGTCCTGCGGGCCTTCACCGGGCCCATCCTGCTGGCCTTCCTGGCCGGGGTGATGATCGCCTGGGCTCACGCCCGGGTCAGCTTCGCCAGGGCCTGGCCGCTGGCGATCCTCGGCGCCGTGGGCCTGGCGCTGCACGCCACGCCGTTCGTCGAGGTGTCCAAGACCTGGGTGGTGGCCTCCAGCGCCGCCCTGGTGGCCGGCGGCCTGGCGTTCGAGCCGGCCCTGCGCGCCCGGCGCCCCAAGGTGCTCGAGACCCTCGGCGACGCCAGCTACGCCATCTACCTGTTCCACACCCTGATCCTGGCCATGGTGATGTGGCAGGGGCGCAACCTGCCGCTCGAGGGCTGGCCCCAGTTCCTGGTGTTGATGACCGTGGGGGTGGGCCTCTCGGTGGTGGCCGGCGTGGCCATCCACCGCTGGCTTGAGCGGCCGATGCTTAAGGCCCTGCTCAGGCTGCGCCTGCCGGGCCCCTCGCGGCAGGCCGCGGCCTCGGGGACGGCGGGCGGCTAGCCCATCCTGTTCCTGGGCCGCTCTGGTCTTTTAGGCCGCCCTGGCCTTCGCCACCGACTGCGACACGAACTCCGCGGTGCGCAGCGCCAGGGCCACGATGGTCAGGGTCGGATTGGCCCAGCCCGAGGTGGGGAAGACCGAGCTGCCGGCGATGTAGAGGTTCTCCACCCCGTGCACCCGGCCCGCCCCGTCGGTGACCCCCTGGCGTCGGTCGTCCGACATCCGGGTGGTCCCCATGTGGTGGTAGCCGCCGATGTGGTGCGAGCCGATCAGGGGGTCGGTCCGCCAGCCGCCTTCCGGATCGGACAGCCATTCCGCCGGTTCGACCCGGCCCAGGCCCAGGCGTGACAGTTCGGCGTCCAGCACGTCCACCAGCCCCGCGACGCTTTCCACGTCCAGGGCCGTGGTCCGCCAGTCGAGCGCCAGGCGAGGGACGCCCAGCGGGTCGCGCTGGTTGGTCAGCCGCACGCGGCTGTGCGGATTGGGCGCCTGTTCGGCCCGGATCGACAGGGCCAGGTCGCGCAGCCCCAGCTGGTGCAGGACCCAGGGCCGAAGCGGGTCGGTGCGCCGCTGCGCCCACTTCACCGCCTGCTTGGTGGCCATCCACAGCGCCCGCCCGCCGCGGGTCGGGTTCATCTCGTGCTTGAGGTGCGAATAGGCCGCCATGCCCCAGTTGGTGGCCGCCCCCGGCGCCTGCCGGGCCGCGATGGTCAGGGAGGTGTTCAGCAGGCCGCGCTCGGCCTGGGTCTCCCGGCTGGGCTTGATGAGGCCCGCCAGCTCCCGCTCGCCCAGGCGGTGGGTGCGGCCGAACGCCTTGAGCAGGCGCCAGGCGCTGCCGCCCACGATGCGCCCGCCGCGGGCGTGGGGGTGCTCCATGAAGTAGCGGCCCACCTGGTCGTGGTCGTTGCCGATCCCGTGCGTCGCCACCCGGTTCGAGGCCAGCAGCAGGCGGGGGTTCTCCATGCCCCCCGCCGCCAGCACCACGGCCTTGGCCGAGATGGTCAGGGCGCCCTGGCGCAGGGACTTGGCGGTCAGGCCCGTCACGTGCCGGCCGGATGCGTCCAGCTCGATCTCGGTGACCGTGGCGTGGGTGATGATCCGGCAGCGCGGATGGCGCACCAGATCCTCGCAGGCCTCGAAGACGAAGCGGTTGAACCGCCGGTCGAAGCTCCAGACTCCCACCTCGAGGCGGCGGGCGTCGAACTCCGGCGCCGGCGCGCCCGCGGCGCGGAGGTCTTGGGCGGTGGGCGGCGCCTCGGGCTCGTCGAACACCCGTCGGGCGGGGCCGTAGTAGCGCTCCAGATCGCGCCATTCGATCGGCCAGCCGGAGTGCGGCACCCAGTCCCGGCGCTCCAGGTCGATGGGGTCCAGTTCGGCGATCCGGCCGCCCCAGATGGCCGTGGTGCCGCCGAAGAAGCGCAGCCGGGCGTCGGCCAGGTCGTAATACTCCTCGCCCACGTTCTCGCCGGCGTTCAGCTCGGCGGTGGAGCGCTCATAGTCCAGGCCGCCGCTTTCCAGCAGCAGGACCGAGTGGCCCAGTTCCAGCAGCCGGCGGGCGGTGGTGATCCCGGCGGCGCCGCAGCCGACGACACAAACCTCGGTGTCGAGATGGCGGGGGCCGTCGGCGTCGTTGAGGTCGCGATGCATGGCGGACAGCTAGGGTGTAGGCCGCCCCGATCCAATGGCGCCGGTTAAATAGCTCGCCGTTATGTCCGGGGTGTGGCCTTGGGGCTTCGCTGGCGCGCCGCTCAGAGCGCCTCGACCTGGCGCAGGGTCTCTGCCCGGGCCAGCAGTTCGCCGTGGGGCAGGTCGCCGCTCAGCACATAGGCGGACCGGCCGCGCTCCCAGAACACCGCCGCCTCGCGCCCCCGCACCGCCAGTTCGGGCCGGCCGCCGGTGAGCGTCCGCGCCTTCACCGCGAACAGGATCAGCCGCTCCTGCCCGGGGGTTTCCAGCAGCAGGTTCAGGCCGGGCCCGTGGTCGGTTGGGAACACCTGGGCGTCCAGCAGCCGCCAGTCGCCGGGCAGGCGGGGCGTCTTGACCTTCAGCAGCCGGGCGACCTCGGCCTCGTCCAGTCTCGGGGTTTCAAGCTGCGAGACCATCTGGCCCCGCACGCCCATGGCCAGCCGGGACTCGGCGGCGTCCTCCACATATTCGGGCGGATGATCGCCGTCGGCCTCGCGCCAGCCGTCCAGTTCGCGCTCGCCGGCCGCCGTCCAGCCCAGGATCCCCGAGCCCAGGCACCCGGCGACGCCCAGGGCCGTCAGGCC
>JAEYNH010000065.1 GCA_023412655.1 Pseudomonadota bacterium
ATGGCCAAAGAGAAGTTTGAACGCACGAAGCCGCACTGCAACATCGGCACGATTGGTCACGTTGACCATGGCAAGACGACGCTGACGGCGGCGATCACGATCACGCTGGCGAAGACGGGTGGTGCGACGGCGAAGAACTACGCCGACATCGACGCGGCGCCGGAAGAGAAGGCGCGCGGGATCACGATCAACACGGCGCACGTGGAATACGAGACGCAGAACCGTCACTACGCGCACGTGGACTGCCCCGGCCACGCCGACTACGTGAAGAACATGATCACGGGCGCGGCGCAGATGGACGGGGCGATCCTGGTGGTGTCGGCGGCCGACGGCCCGATGCCGCAGACCCGCGAGCACATCCTGCTGGCCCGTCAGGTGGGCGTGCCGGCGCTGGTGGTGTTCATGAACAAGGTCGACATGGTCGACGACGCCGAGCTGCTGGACCTGGTGGAAATGGAAGTTCGCGAGCTGCTGAGCTCGTACCAGTTCCCGGGCGACGACATTCCGGTGGTGAAGGGCTCGGCCCTGGCGGCGGTCGAAGGCCGTGACCCGGCGATCGGCGAAGAGCGGATCCTGGAGCTGATGGCGGCGGTCGACGCCTACATCCCGCAGCCGGAGCGTCCGATCGACCAGCCGTTCCTGATGCCGGTGGAAGACGTGTTCTCGATCTCGGGCCGCGGCACGGTGGTGACCGGCCGGATCGAGAAGGGCATCGTGAAGGTCGGCGACGAAGTCGAGATCGTCGGCATCCGCGACGTGCAGAAGACCACCTGCACGGGCGTCGAGATGTTCCGCAAGCTGCTGGACCAGGGCCAGGCGGGCGACAACGTGGGCGTGCTGCTGCGCGGCACCAAGCGCGAGGACGTGGAGCGGGGCCAGGTGCTCTGCAAGCCGGGCTCGATCACGCCGCACACCGAGTTCACGGCGGAAGCCTACATCCTGACCAAGGAAGAGGGCGGCCGTCACACCCCGTTCTTCACCAACTACCGTCCGCAGTTCTACTTCCGGACGACGGACGTGACGGGGATCATCAAGCTGAAGGAAGGCGTGGAGATGATCATGCCCGGCGACAACGCCGAGCTGAACGTCGAGCTGATCACGCCGATCGCCATGGACCAGGGCCTGCGCTTCGCCATCCGCGAAGGCGGCCGTACGGTCGGCGCCGGCGTCGTGGCCAAGATCATCAAATAAGCCACGCGCGCTTCCAGCGTAGAGACTGCCAAGGCCGCCGGGGAAACCCGGCGGCCGTTCTCTTATGGGCGGTCCCCTGTACCGCGGGCATTAGCGCGAATTAAGCTGATCGCCGGTATCGGCCGGACTAGCGTGTCCTTGGGATACGACGGGGAGAAGACCATGGGCCGATCGATCGCACTGCTGGCGGCGGCCGCCGCCCTTTCACTGGCCGGCGCGGCCGACGCCGCCTCCGTGGAGGTCGAGGACGCCGTGGCGCGGGTGACCGTGGTCCCCGAGGATCGCACCGACATCAAGGTGGAGATCGTGCGCGCCAACGCCGCCCTGCCGCTGGCGGTGCGCACCCAGGGCGACCGGGTGATCGTCGACGGCGACCTGGGGCGCAGGATCCGTAGCTGCCGGGGCGAGGGCCCTGGGCGCAGCGTCACCGTCCGCGGGGTCGGTGACATCGGCTGGCGCGAGATGCCTCAGGTGGTCATCCGCACGCCCAGGGACGCCCGTGTGGCGGTCGGCGGGGCCGTGTTCGGGGCGGTGGGCCGCTCGGCGAGCCTGACGCTCTCCAACGCCGGCTGCGGCGACTGGACGGTGGGCAATGTCGGCGGCCGGCTGAACATCCGCCAGGCGGGCTCCGGCGACACCCGGGCGGGTTCGGCCGGGGCGCTCGAGGTCCGGGTGGTGGGCTCTGGCGACGTGGCCACAGCCGACGTGCGCGGCCCGGTGAAGGTGGACATCGCCGGCTCCGGCTCAGTGTCGGTTCGCTCGGTCCAGGGGCCGCTCGACGTGGACATCGCCGGGTCGGGCGACGTGAACGTCGCCGGCGGCCGTGCGACCACCTTCGAGGCCTCCATCGCCGGTTCCGGGGACGTGGACTTCCGCGGCGTGGCCGACAGCTTCAAGGCGCGCATCCGCGGCTCGGGGGACGTCCGGGCCCGGCAGGTGAGGGGAGAGGTGTCACGCTCGGTGATGGGCTCCGGCTCGATCACCATCGGCTGAGCCTGCGGCCAAAAGGGTGCGCCGGGACGGCCGGCGGCCCTTGACGCAGGCGAGTCGCGTGGGTATTACCCCGCCTCCTGTTGGACCGGCTGTGTGCTTCGAAGGGATTTGAGGCGCAGACGCGGTTCGCAGAACGACCTGGGACAGTGCTGACAAGCTAGCGTTTCGGGATGGGGCCCTCGCTTCCGCGTGGGCCTAAGTCGTTTGTGCGGACTTTCGCGTACGGGCTCTCTTCTGAGGGTTCGGGCTGGTCTTTGAAATGGTCGAGATCACGCGGGCGGGCCGCCGTCTGTAGGGAATGATAAGAGCGATATGGATCGTCAGAACATCCGCATTCGGCTCAAAGCCTTCGATCACCGCGTGCTGGATCATTCCACCCGCGAGATCGTGAACACTGCGAAGCGGACCGGCGCCACCGTGCGCGGCCCGATTCCGCTGCCGACGCGCATTGAGAAATTCACCGTCAACCGTTCGCCGCACATCGACAAGAAGTCGCGCGAGCAGTTCGAAATCCGCACGCACAAGCGCGTGCTCGACATCGTCGACCCCACCCCGCAGACCGTGGACGCGCTCATGAAGCTCGACCTGTCCGCCGGCGTGG
>JAEYNH010000141.1 GCA_023412655.1 Pseudomonadota bacterium
GATCAGGCCCCTGCGCCGGGCCACCGCCTTGAGGCGCAGCGCCACGGCCTCGGCGCCGGCCGCCCCGAAGCTGCGGTAGACGATCCCCGCGCCGGGCGGCAGGGCGGCGGCGGCGGCCACCGGATCCGGGGTCCGTTCCGGATCGGTGAAGAACAGCAGGGCCGGGAGGGCCTTCCGCAGGCGTCTGCGGGCCGGTAAGAGCCGGGCGGTCCGCTCCAGGGTCCAGAACGCCTCCGAAATGACCGCGCCTCCTCACCCGCAAACCGGCTATGCCGACGTCGTGACCCGGATCGCCCGGACCGCGCAAGCCTGTGGCCGCGATCCGGCCGAGGTTACCCTGGTGGCCGTCTCCAAGCAGCAGCCCTGGGAGGCCATAGAGCCGGTGCTGGCCGCCGGCCAGAAGGTGTTCGGCGAAAACCGGGTGCAGGAGGCCATGGCCCGCTGGGAGGGCCGGGCCGAGGGCCTGACGCTCCACCTGATCGGGCCGCTGCAATCCAACAAGGCGAAGGAGGCGGTGGCCTTCTTCGACGTCATCGAGAGCCTGGACCGCGACCGTCTCGCCCGCGCCCTGGCCGACCAGGTGCAGAAGCAGGGCCGCACCCCGCGGCTCTATGTGCAGGTGAACACCGGCGAGGAGCGGCAGAAGGCGGGGGTGATCCCGGCGCAAGCCGACGCCTTCATCGCCGCCTGCCGCCGGGACTACGGCTTCGAGGTCGAGGGGCTGATGTGCATCCCGCCCGCGGACGAGCCGCCGGGCCCGCACTTCGCCCTGCTGGGCGCGATCGCCGCCCGCAACGGCCTGGCCAGGCTTTCCATGGGGATGAGCGACGACTTCGAGACGGCCATCCGCTTCGGCGCCACCAGCGTCCGCGTCGGCTCGGCGGTGTTCGGGGCTCGCAACGAAGCCTAGGCCTTGGTCCTCGGCCACAGCTGGTCGGGCGCGGTCTTGGTCACCTGGCCGGCGAAGGTGCGGATGCGCTCGGGCGCCAGCTTGCCGGCCCGCACCGCCTGCGCCATCCAGGCCTCGATGTTCCCGCCGGTCTGGTCGTAGCCCTCGGCCTTCAGCATGCCGTAGAGGGCCGCGGCCAGGATGTGCATCCCATCGTCCGCCGTCCGCCACCGCTCGGCCGGGTCGCGGGCCACCCCCAGCCGCTCCGAGACAATCTGGTCCAGGGCCTCCACCGTGTCCTCGTTGAGGATGCCGTCCATGGTGTTGTAGCCGAACCCGGGGTCGTGCTCCTTCAGCACCCGCTGCATGAGCGGATCGGCCTCGAGGACTGCCAGGGCCGCGGTGGCTGCCGGCCCGTCCATGGGGAACGGCGGATGCAGCATCTCGTGCGCCACGATCCGCACCACCGTCTGGCTGGGATAGCCGAAGTGGGAGAGCGAGCGCTGGCCGCCGACGCTGGCCGCGTGGGGCTGCGAGAACCACAGCAGCACCACATGGATGGTGGGGTCCAGCCGGCGTCCGATCAGCCGTTCCTGCTCGGCGATGACGTCGTAGGGCGCCAGGGACGCCAGCAGCCCGGGCCCACGCGTTTCCAGCCGGTCGCCCACCAGTCCGGCGCGGAAGCTCGCGAAGTCCCCGGCCTGCAGCTCGCGCAGCACGGTCGAGGCGTCCTCCCGCCCTCCGGCCACGAACGCCCAGCTCTGCTCGTCCCAGTGGCTGCTGGACTTCAGGTTCGGCAGCACCCGGCGGTCCAGATCGCCCAGCGAGGCCAGCAGGTCGTCGATGGTGTCGCTGGGGCCGTAGGACAGCACATTGGCCAGGGTCGGCCACAGCAGCTTGCCCGAGGCGTCGGCTCGGTCCTGCAGCCGGGTGAGGGCGGTCTTCATCGCCGGCGTCACCCGGGGCGCGAAGGCCTGGGTTTCGGCCACATAGCGCGGCGCATACAGCGGCTTGCCCGACAAGGGGCCCAGGAAGGCGATGGCGTCAAAGCCCACGGAGCTGGTCACGGTCCAGCGGGTGCGGGGCGCCGGCTGGGCGAGGGCGGAGCCGGCGGCCGGCAGCGCCGCCGCCGCGGCGAGGAAGGCGCGTCTGTTCATGCGCCTTCACATGAAACGCCCTCAGGCCGGGGTCTTGAACGGATTTGACCTGCGCCAGGCGCCGGGCGGCCGCCCGGTGAGGGCCACGACCGCCCGGGTCATGTGGGCCTGGTCCGAGAAGCCGGTGTCCTGGGCGATCTCGGCGAGCGGGCGCAGCCCCGTGAGGCTGGCCTGCAGGGCGGCCCGGGCCCGGATCTCGCGGCCATAGGCCACGGGGGTCGTGCCGAACACCCGTCGGAAGCCGCGGGCCACATGCTCGGCCGAGAGCCCGTGCTCCCGGGCCCAGTCGCCCAGCCGCACGGGCGTCACGGCCAGGTCGGCGGCGAGCAGGTCCGGCCAGTCGCGGGCCGCGGCCGGAGCCATCGCAGGGCGGTGTTGGTCCATCAGCAGCGCGGAGGCTTCAAACAGGTCGCGCTCGGCGGCCTGGGCGATAGCGTCGGGATCGGTCACCCAGCCGAAGGCGGGCAGGTGCGCGTCCGGCAGCGGCAGGTTCAGCACCAGGGCCCCGGCCGGCGGCGTGCGGTTCAGGTGCGCCTCGAATGCCTGGTGGACGATCACGTGGCCGGCCTCCACCCAGCGCCGGCCGCTGTCCCCGGCCTCCTCATAGGCGCCGGCGAGCACCACCGCGGCGTAGCCGTGGCCGTGGCGATGGCGGGGGAGCGCGCCGCCGGGCACATGCTGGCGCGGCGGGAGCAGGGTCATGGGCGGCTGACGTCTCGGATCTCGATTGCATCCCCTGGCTGGGCCCGGGCCAGGAGATCCTCCAGGGCCTCGCGCTCCACCGCAACGCAGCCCTCTGTGGGCGGAAAGCCCGGCCGGCACAGGTGCAGGAAGATGCACGAGCCCAGGCCCGGGACTGGCGGGTCGTCGTTGTGCCCCAGCACCACCACGATGTCGTAGACGTCGTCGTCCCGCCACAGCCGCTCGGCGCTCGCCGGGTAGGGCAGCTTCACATGCCGGTTGTAGGCCGGGTCGGCGGGGTCGTCGCACCAGCCGTCCTCCTCGCTCATGGCGTGGACGCGCAGCTCGCTGGCCGGCGGTGGGCCCTTGTCGGGCCGGTACCACACCTCGCGCAGGGGCCAGACCCCGGCGGGGGAGGCGCCATCGCCCTCACGCTTGTCGGCGGCCGGCTTCACGCCCGCCGGCCCCAGGGCGCACCGCACCCTGCGCCCGCCCAGGTCCAGCCATCCGTCCGAGGTCGCCGTGAAGATCAAGACGCAAACCCTTTGCCCCACACACCACATATGGTGTTTGTTCTAACCATGGCTCAACGCAAGACCCTCCTCATCGTCGACGACGACCAGGACCTTCGCGGGGCGATCGCCGAACAGCTTCAGTCAGAAGGGTTCGAGACGGTCGAGGCGCAGACCGCCGGCGAAGGCGTGCGCCTGGCGTCTGAGGCCAAGCCAGACCTCGTGCTGCTGGACGTCGACCTGCCCGACATGGACGGCCGCAGCGCCTGCCGCCAGATGCGCCAGAATGGCGTGGCCGCGCCGGTGATCATGCTCACCGCCGCGTCCGGCGACGACGATACGGTCCAGGGCCTCGAGGCCGGGGCCAACGACTACGTCACCAAGCCCTACAAGTTCGCTGTCCTGCTGGCCCGCATCCGCGCCCAGCTGCGCAGCCACGAGCATTCCGAAGGGGCGGTCTTCCGCCTGGGCGCCTACGAGTTCCGGCCCGCCGCCAAGCTTCTGGTCGACGAGAAGCAGAAGAAGATCCGGTTGACCGAGAAGGAAACCAACATCCTCAAATACCTCTACCGGGCCGGCGAGAAGGCCGTCTCCCGCGAGGAGCTGCTGGCCGAGGTCTGGGGCTACAACGCCGGGGTGACCACCCACACCCTTGAGACCCACGTCTACCGGTTGCGGCAGAAGATCGAGCCCGATCCCGCCAACGCCCGCCTGCTGCTCACCGAGGCCGGGGGCTACCGCCTCGCTCCTTAGCCGGCGATCCTCCCCCTCCGGTGAAGGCTACAGCACCAGGTCGGCGGTCACCGGCGCATGGTCCGAGGGCCGCTCCCAGGCCCGCACGTCCTCGTGCACCCGGCTGGCCGCGGCCCCCAGGCGGAAGGCGGCGTCCTTCAGCCCGGGCGTGACCAGGATGTGGTCCAGCCGCAGGCCGCGGTTGGACTTGCGGAAGTCCGCGGCCCGGTAGCTCCACCACGACGCCATCTTCTCGGGCTCGGGAGTGGTCTCCCGCGGCAGGTCGATGAAGTCGAGCGCCGCCTTCATGGCGTTGAACGCCTCCACCTCCACCGGCGTGTGGCTGACGATCTTCGACATGAACTTGTGGTTCCACACGTCGAACTCGCCGGGGGCCACATTGAGGTCGCCGACGATGGCCAGGGGCTCCTTGCGGTCGCGCTTGGCCAGCTCGGCGGTCAGCTTCTCGTAGAAATCCAGCTTGTGGTCGAACTTGGGGTTCTCGGCGCGGTCGGGCACGTCGCCGCCGGCCGGGATGTAGAAGTTGTGGATCTCGACCCCCGCCACCTTGGCCCCCACGCAGCGGGCGTGGCCCTCTCGGCAGACGTCGAGCTTGGGCGCGTCCTCGATGGGCAGGCGCGAGGCGATGGCCACCCCGTGCCAGCCCTTCTGACCGGCGATCCGCACGTGCGGCAGGCCCATGTCCCGGAAGGCGTTCAGCGGGAACTCGCCCTCGCGGCATTTGATCTCCTGCAGGCACAGCACGTCCGGCGCCTGCTCCTGGACGAAGCGGGCGACCTGTTCGGCGCGCAGGCGGACGGAATTGACGTTCCAAGTGCAGAGGCGAAGGCGCATGCCGCTCATTTAGGCTGTCGCGCCGATTTGCGGAACGTCCACAAAGAAACGCCCGGACGATGGCTGGCGTCCGGGCGCTGAAAGTTGTCTCTCATGCCGCCGCCGGGAGGGGATAGGTTCCGGCACGGACACGCCCGCACAACCTGAGCGAGCGAGGTGGTGGTAATATAGCAACAGTAGGCGAGAAAGTCAAAGGCCCCGGCGATAAAGCTTGCCTGTGATTTTCAGATCACAGGCGGCTTAGACCTTGCCGCGCCCGACGTTCTTGGGTCGCGGATCCTTCAGCACGAACAGCGACGAGGCGAGGCCCGAGACGCGCTGCAGGTTCTGCAACTGCACCCGGGTCTGCCGGTTCTGGGCGTCGGTCACCGTCCAGCCGGTAAGGGTCAGCTGCGGCGCTTCGCGGAAGTTCAGGGTGATCTGGCCGGCGGTGCGCTTGTTCCCGTCCCGGGCGGTGATCGAGAAGCCGTCGGCGTGCCGCGCCACACGGGTGACCGTCACGTCCTTGTCCAGGCGAATGTTCTTGGCCAGGAACACCGACAGCGGCGTCGCCGACAACGGGTAGCGGTCGAAGGTCTTCAGCCGGGTGTCCTGCACCGACACCACGCCGCCATCCGAGACCACCAGCAGGCCCGACGGCGGATCGTAGGCGAAGCGGGCCTTGCCCGGCCGCTTCAGGAAGACGTCGCCGCTCACCGAACGCCCACGGCCGTCGGTCTGGACGAAGCGCGCCTTGGCCTCGGTCAGGTTCTGCAGATAGGCCGCGGCCCGATCCACCAGGTCCCGGTCCGCGGGCGACAGGCCGGCCTGAGCGAACGCAGGGGGCGCGAACGCGGGGGCGGCGAAGGCGCTGGCGACGAGCGCGAGGCTCAGGCTACGGCGATTGAGGCTCATCCGGGACTCCATGCGCAGGCTTCCTATCGCGCGCAAGCGGCGGCAATAGGGCTCGAATTGGGAAGCGGCTGCAACGCTTCCGAAGATCAGGGTGTTCCGAAGCCATGGGCGCGATCGAGGACCTTGAACGGCGGATGGCCGAGGCGGCCGAGGCCGGTGACTTCGAAACCGCAGGCCTGCTGCGCGATGCGATCGCCCGTCTGAAGAGCGGCGAGAGCAACCTGGTGGAACAGCGGCCTGGCCGCATGGGCCTGGGCTCCAGCCAGGAGATGTACCGCCGCGACCCCGCCAAGCCGTTGCCGAGGAAGCCCGACCCCATGACCACCGGCCACAGGCCTGGGGGCCGGCGCCGCTAGAGGGATCCTCCCCCTCTGGGGGAGTTGGCCCGAAGGGCCGGAGGGGGCTCTCTCGAACGGCGCAAGGCCCCGCCAAGGCCGCGTCCCCTCATTCGGTCCGCGACAGCGCCCCGCGGGGGAAGCATCTTCAAATCAGGTCGGACATCTTAAGGCGCCGCTGACGCCAGGATCTCGCGCTTGCCGGCGTGATTGGCGGGGCCGACCACGCCCTCGTTCTCCATCCGCTCCATGATCGAGGCGGCGCGGTTGTAGCCGATCTGCAG
The DNA here is from genome assembly GCA_023412655.1 of Pseudomonadota bacterium. Taxonomy (GTDB): domain Bacteria; phylum Pseudomonadota; class Alphaproteobacteria; order Caulobacterales; family Caulobacteraceae; genus Phenylobacterium. The sequence continues at coordinate 6,340 of JAEYNH010000141.1, forward strand.
GCGCCGCTGGATGTAGCTGGTGGAGGCCTTGCCGTCGCGGGTGACGATGGCCACGGCCCGGTCGTAGAGGTCGTTGGCGTCGCCGGTGTCGCCGCCGAAGCCCAGGTTGGGGCCCTCGGCCTCCTCCTCGTCGCCGCCGGCGGTGACCTCCTCGAGATAGCTGGGCGTGCCCTGCTCGCGCAGGAACTTGGCCACCGCCTCCACCTCGCCGTCCGAGACGAACGGGCCGTGCAGGCGGGTGATGCGGCCGCCGCCCGCCATGTAGAGCATGTCGCCCTGGCCCAGCAGCTGCTCGGCCCCCTGCTCGCCCAGGATGGTTCGCGAATCGATCTTGGAGGTGACCTGGAAGCTGATCCGGGTCGGGAAGTTGGCCTTGATGGTGCCCGTGATGACGTCCACCGAAGGACGCTGGGTGGCCATGATCAGGTGGATGCCGGCGGCCCGGGCCATCTGCGCCAGGCGCTGCACGGCGCCTTCGATGTCCTTGCCGGCGACCATCATCAGGTCGGCCACTTCATCGATGATCACCACCAGGTAGGGCATCGGCTCGGGCACGATCTTCTCGGATTCGAAGATCGGGCGGCCGGCGTCGTCGAAGCCGGTCTGGACGGTTCGCTCGAAGTGCTCGCCCCGAGCCACGGCCTCCCGGGCCCGCTCGTTGTAGGAGGCCACGTTGCGGACGCCGATCTTCGACATCCGGCGATAGCGGTCCTCCATCTCGCGCACGGTCCACTTCAGCGCGACGATGGCCTTCTTGGGATCGGTGACGACGGGCGCCAGCAGGTGCGGGATGCCGTCGTAGACCGACAGTTCCAGCATCTTCGGGTCGATCATGATCAGCCGGCATTGCTCCGGCGGCAGCCGGTAGAGGATCGACAGGATCATGGCGTTGACGCCCACCGACTTGCCCGAGCCGGTGGTGCCGGCGATCAGCAGGTGGGGCATCTTCGACAGGTCGGCGATGTAGGGCTCGCCGCCGATGGTCTCGCCCAGCACCACGGGCAGGTTCTGGCCGCCGCGCTCGTACTCGGGCGCCGCCAGCAGCTCGCGCAGGTAAACGGTCTCGCGCCGCTGGTTCGGCAGCTCGATGCCAATGGCGTTGCGGCCCGACACCACCGAGACCCGGCAGGCGGCGACGCTCATGGACCGGGCGATGTCGTCGGCCAGGGCCACGACGCGGGCCGACTTCACGCCGGCGGCGGGCACCAGCTCGTAGAGGGTGACCACCGGGCCGGGGCGGATCTGGTCCACCTGCCCGCGGACGCCAAATTCGGCCAGCACGCTCTCCAGCAGCTGGGCGTTCTGGCGCAGGGCGCCTTCGTCGAACTGCGCCGCCCGGGCGGGCGCCTTGGCCAGCATGGACAGTTCCGGCAGGCGGAACCCACCGGGCTGCACGAACTCGAAGGTGGCCTGGGCCTCCTTCTGCTCGCGGACGCTCTCCCGCGGCGGCGCCTTGGGGGCTTTCACCTTGGGCTCGGCGCCAGCCGCCATCGGCACGGCCGGGGCGATGGGCGCCTCGTCCGCCTCGAAGGGTGATTCCTCAGGGATCACGCTCTCCAGCGGACGGCGCCGGGCCGCGCGGGCGGCGCGGGTCTCCTTGGGCGTCCGCTCCGGCTTCTCCGGCCGGGCCGCCTTCAGCTTCGGCCGGAAGGCGTCGGCAAGCACATGGCCCAGGCTGCCGCGCAGGGCGGACAGGTCCAGCCGCGAGAGGCCGAGGGCGTACCCATAGGCGATCACTCCGGCCACGCCGAGCACGCCCCCGGCGATGGCCATCTCGAAGGGCACGCGCGCATAGGCGATCAACCCGGCCAGGCCGGCCAGAAGCGCATCGCCCCAGAAGCCGCCCAGCCCCTTGGCCAGGGGCCAGGCCGCCGGAGGGGCCGGCCAGGCCAGGGCGCCGGCGACCGCCAGCACGCCCAGCCCGCCCAGCAGCGACCGGAGCC
>JAEYNH010000030.1 GCA_023412655.1 Pseudomonadota bacterium
CGAGCCCCGGGCCCGGAGGGTCTCGTCCCAGCGCCGCGCCAGCAGCAGGTCGCGGGCCGCGCCCGACGCGGACGGGGCGGCGTCGTGGGCCTTGAGCGCGGCGTCGAACTCGCGGGCGGCGTCCTCGGGGGTGGCGAGGCCGGCCCGCAGCCGGGCGCGAACGGCGAGGAAGTCGCCGAGCCCTTCGGCGATCCATCCGGATTGTGGCTCCGGGGCGGAAGGCGCCGCCGCCAGGCTCCAGACCCAGCCGCGCATCCGCTCCCGGGCGATGGCCGCGGCCGCGTCGGGCGCAGCGTCCCCGGCGGCCGGCAGTATGATCGCCAGGTACGGATCGGCCGGCTGCGGCGCCGGCTTGATCTCGGGGGTCGACGCGCAGGCGGCGGCGAGGAGGACGAAGGCGGGAACGAAGCGGCGCATGGGCTTCACCTTAGCCTGGGTCGCGGCGGAATTGCGTCAGTCCATCGGCTCGCAGTCGAAGCGGTCCAGCTGGCCGGCGTGGAGGCGGTAGACGGCGTCCTGCGGCACCGGCTGGGTGAGCGTCTCCTCCCGGGACAGGCGGGCGTAGGCGCCCCGCAGCAGCCGGCCGGCGATGCCGTGGCTGACCACGACCACCCGGCGCTGGGGCTCCGGCGGCAGGTCCGCGAGGAAGCCCGACACGCGCCCCATCACGTCGTCGAAGGTCTCGCCCCCCGGCGCCTCGAAGAACCAGTCCGGACCGCTGACGCCGAGCTCGCGGCGCAGGCGCCCTTCCCATTCGCCGCAGCAGATCTCGGCCAGCCGCGGGTCGAGCGCGACGGGCAGGCCGGTGGCCGCTGACACCGCCGCGGCGGTGGCCCGCGTCCTCAGGAGGGGACTGGCGACCAGGCGCCAGTCGCCCGGCTCTTGGTCGATGAGGTCACGGACGAGGCCGGCCATGGCGCGGGCCTGGCGCTCGCCCCGCTCGGTCAAGGTGGATTCCCGGCGCCCCTGGATGCGGCCCTCCAGGTTCCAGTGCGTCTCGCCGTGGCGAAGGAGGAGGATCACCGCTTCTTGCGCACGACCGGATGCGAGGTGGACAGGCCACCATCCACGGCGATGGTCTGGCCGTTGACGTAGGAGGACTCGTCCGAGGCCAGGAACAGGGCGGCGTTGGCGATCTCGATCGGCACGCCGTAGCGGGTCAGCGGATTGAGCTGGCCGATCTTGTCCTCGTTCCCCCGGGCCCGGGCGCCGTCGAAGATCGGCTTGGTCATGCCGGTTTCGATGAGGCCGGGCGCGATGGCGTTGACCCGCACGCCCGTGCCGTAGAGCTCGTTGCAGGCGGTCTGCACCAGGCTGATCACCCCGGCCTTGGATGCCGAATAGGCGGCGCCGCCGGCGCCCGAGCGGATGCCCGCCACCGAGGCGGTGCAGATGATGGAGCCGCGGCCGTTGGGGATCATGGCCGCCGAGGCGTGCTTCACCCCCAGGAAGGCGCCGATCAGGTTCACCCGCAGGATCTCGGCCCAGTAGTCGGGGGTCGCCTCCTGCAGAGGCATGAAGCCCCCGGAGATGCCGGCGTTGGCCCAGAAGACGTCGAGGCCGCCGAACTCGGCCTGGGCCTTGGCCACCAGCCCCTGGACGAAGGCCTCGTCGCCGGCGTCGCCGGTGAGCGCCACCACTCGGCCGCCCGCCTTCGTCACCTCGTCGGCGGTCTCGGACAGGGTTTCGGCGCGGTCGGCGATGACCAGGCAGGCGCCCTCGGCCGCGAAGAGGTTGGCGGCGGCGCGGCCGATGCCGCTGGCGGCGCCGGTGATGACGGCCGTACGGCCCTGCAGGCGACCCATGGATCCTCCTTAAAACGCTTGTTTGAGGCGGGATCGCACGGCGGCGCTTCACGGGCAAGCCGCTCAGCGCGGGCGGGCCAGCAGAGCGGTGGAGAAGCCGACGGTGAGGGCCCCGAACCGGGAGGCCCCGTTCTGGCCGCGGAATTCCTCGGTGCGCCAGACGTTGGCGTAGGTGACGCGCAGCCGCCACACCCGGGCCACCACCCCCGCCTGGAACTCCTGCACCAAGGGCCGGCGGTCCACCCGGCGGGAGTCGCGGAAGGTGTTGCCGTCCAGGAAGATGTCGCGGGCCACGCCCCGGGTCTCGGTTCCGGCGTAGGCGTACCAGGCGAAGTCCCGGCTGGGGCCGAAGAAGGAGGAGCCGCTTGGGGCCGGGCGGATGCGCGGCGGGCCGAAATCCTCGTCCAGATGCGTGCCGATCCGCAGGGTGCCGCCAAGTCCGGCGGAGACCTGCACGGTGCCCGCCGCCAGGTTCACCGCCGGGGTGAAGTCGAGGCTGAGGCCCTCCGTGCGGGGCGGGCGGCCGTCCTGGCCGGCGCGGAAGCTGGGCCACAGTTCCACGGGGCGCCACCTGCGCTCGCCATAGGCGACGAACGCCAGTTCGTCCTTGAGTTGATAGTCCCAGCCCATGGCCTCGGGGATGCGGTTGACGTGCTTGTGCCAGTTGTTCTGGGCCCAGCGGCCGAGGGCGGAGGGGCCGACCATGCCGACCTGAAGCTGCAGGCTGTCGAGCTGCTTCTCGGAATAGGTCATCACCTCGCCCCCCATGTAGAGCCAGCCGGCGTAGGGGCGGTCGGTGGGGTCGGGGTTGGCGAGGGTGAGGTCTTCGGGCGTGTAGATGTTCTGGCCGATGACGAAGCCCCCGCGGAACAGCGCCTCGGGATCCAGCAAGGGCAGGTTGCGGGCCCGCCCGGCGATGGGCGAGCTGCGCGAAGGCGTCAGCACGTTCAGCTGCAGGCCCTGGGTGTAGTAGCGGTCGTCGTTGCGGCCCGGGATGAAGAACTCGTTCTCCATCTGCAGGGTGGCGACCCAGTCGTTCTCGTCGTTGGCGTCCTGGGCGGCGGCCGGCGCGGCGGCCGCCAGGGCGGCGCCCATGGCGCAGAAGGTCAAGGCCAGCCGCATCCGCTTCCCCCCGAAAGCTTTGGCCAGAGGCTAAGCCCAGCGCCGCGGACCGCAAGCGCCGGAAGCTAGGGGCGCGTCCCGCAGACGCCGCGGATGGCCTCGATGATGCGATCCTGCACATCGGGTTCGAGGTAGGCGTGCATGGGCAGGCTGATCACCCTGCCCGCCTTGTCCTCGGTGACCGGCAGGCCGCCGGGCTGCGGATAGTCGCGGTAGGGCGGCTGCCGGTGCAGCGGCAGCGGATAGTAGACCGCGGTGGGGATGCCCTGTTCGCGCAGGGCCGCGGCCAAGCCGTCGCGGTCCTGCGTCTCGATGGTGTACTGGGCCCAGACGCTGACGCCGCCGTCGATCACCCGGGGCGTGGTCACCACGTCGGACAGGCCCTCGGCGTAGCGGGCGGCGACGCGGTTGCGCGCGGCGATCTCGTCGGCGAAGACCGCCAGCTTCTGCAGCAGGACGGCGGCCTGGAGGGTGTCCATCCGGCTGTTCAGGCCGACCCGCATGTTCATGTACTTGGGATCGTGGTCGAAGGTCTTGCCCTCGAGGTCGGACTTCACCGCCTGGCCATGGACCCGCAGGGACACCAGCAGGTCGTGGAAGCGGTCGTCCTTGGACAGCACCGCCCCGCCGTCGCCGTAGCAGCCGAGCGGCTTGGCCGGGAAGAAGCTGGTGGTGGTGACGTCGACCCAGTGGATCGGATGCCGGCCGTTCAGCGTACAGCCGAAGCCCTGGGCGCTGTCGGCGATGAGCTTCAGGCCGTGGGCGCGGGCGATGGCGGCGATGGCGGGATAGTCGGCGGGCTGGCCGAACAGGTCGACGGCGATGATCGCCCTGGGCGTCAGCTTGCCCTCGGCCTTCACCGCCTGGATGGCGGCTTCCAGCTTTTCGGGATCGAGGTTGTAGGTGTCGGGGAGGATGTCCACGAACACCGGCGAGGCCCCCACCAGCGGCATGGCCTCGGCCGTGGCGGCGAAGGTGAAGGCCGGGCAGAAGACCGCATCGCCCGGGCCGACGCCCCAGGCCATCAGCGGCAGCACCAGGGCGTCGGTGCCAGAGGCGCAGGACAGGGCGTGGGGCGCCTGGCCGAAGGCGGCGAGCTCGGCCTCGAACTGGCCGATCTCCGGGCCCATCACATAGGCGCCCGAGCGCACCACCTTGAGGATGGCGTCCTCCAGCGGCTGGCCGAGGCGGGCCCGCTGGGCCTGCAGGTCGATGAACGGAATCATGGCGCGTGAATGCCACCGCGGGGCCGGGCCACCAAAACACGGATGGTGACGGTGTGTTTCCCCGGCGGCGGCATCGCGCTCTGTCGCGTGGCGTCCTAGGGCTTGGCGACCTGGCCGGACTTCATGACGAAGGAGACCTGGCGCAGGGTGTTCACGTCGGCGAGGGGATCGCCCTTCACGGCGATGATGTCGGCGGCCTTTCCGGGGGCGAGCGAGCCGATCTCGTTCGACAGGTCGAAGTGGGCGGCGGCGTTGACGGTGGCGGCCTGAATGGCCTCCAGCGGGGTGAGGCCCGCCTGGACCAGCAGGGCGAACTCGCCGGCGTTGTCGCCGTGGGCCGAGACCCCGGTGTCGGTGCCGAAGGCGATCTTCACCCCGGCCTTGTGGGCGCGGCGGGTCATGTCGAGCATCAGCGGCCCGGCCTGCAGCGCCTTGGCGGTCTGGGCGGGGGTGAAGAAGTTGTTCGGCCCCCTGGCGATGCCGACCACGAAGTCGCCGGCCATCAGGGTGGGCACCAGATAGGCGCCGCGCTTCTTCATCAGGGCGATGCCCTCGTCGTCGAGCCAGGTGCCGTGCTCGATGGAGTCGCCGCCGGCCTTGATGAAGCTCTTGATGCCGTCCGCCCCGTGGGCGTGGGCGGTGACCTTGCGCCCCATGCGATGGGCGGCGTCGACGATGGCCTCGAGCTCGGGATCGGAGAACTGCTGGCCCAGGCCCGCCGCGGTGTTGGAGAGCACCCCGCCGGTGGCGGTGATCTTGATGACGTCGGCGCCCTTCCAGACCTGCTCGCGCACGGCCCGGCGGCAGTCGTCGGCGCCCGAGCACACCGATCCGGGCCGCATGACGTGCATGAGGTCCTCGCGGTAGCCGTTCACGTCGCCGTGGCCGCCGTGGACCGAAATGGCCGAGCCGGCGGCGATGATCCGCGGCCCGGGCACGTCGCCGGCGGCGATGGCCTTGCGGAGGGCGAAGACGGCTTCGTTGTCGCCGCCCAGGTCGGCCACGGTGGTGAAGCCGGCCATGAGGGTGCGCTTGGCGTGCCGGGCGCCGACGAAGGCCTGTTCGGTGGCGGACTGGGTGACCTCGTCGAGGCGGGAGGTGGGGCCCTGCTGCCCGGTGATGTGGACGTGGCTGTCGATGAAGCCGGGCAGGACGAAGCTGTCCTTCAGGTCGACCACCTGGGCGCCGGGTTCGGCGACGTAGCCGTCGGCGACGCGCACGATGCGGCCGTTCTGCACGACGAGGGTCTTCTGGGTCTCGACCTTGCCGCTGGCGGGGTCGAGGAGGACGCGTCCGGCCTGGACGAAGGTGAGCGGCGGCTGTTGGGCCGGCGACTGGGCCGGGGCGGCGGAGACGAGCAGGGCGGCGGCCAGCGCCCTCAGGACGAGCTTCTTCACGGATGGATCCCCCACGATCTTGTGGGGCGACGTTAACGGCCGCGACCGCCCAAGGCCAAGCCCTGATAACGCCGTCAGATCTGCCGCGCGCGACCTTCCCAGTAGACGGCCCGCACCTTGCCCCGCTGGATCTTGCCGGCCTCGGAGCGGGGCAGATCGGTGGCGAAGTCGAGGCTGCGCGGGACCTTGAAGGCCGGCAGGCTGGCGCGGGCGAAGTCGAGGATCTCCTGGGCCAGGGCCTCGGACGGGGCGTAGCCGGGCCTGAGCAGGATCACCGCCTTGACCTGCTCGCCCCATTCCTCGTGCGGCACGCCGACGGTGGCGCTGTCGGCCACGGCCGGGTGCAGGGCCAGGGCGTTGTCGATCTCCTGCGGGTAGATGTTCACCCCGCCCGAGATGATGGTCTCGGCGCTGCGGCCGGTGAGGAACAGGTAGCCGTCCTCGTCGAAATAGCCCACGTCGCCCATGGTGAAGTGGTCGCCGACCCGGGCCGCCTGGGTCTTGGCCTCGTCCTTGTAGTAGCTGAACGCCCCGCCCGGCGGCATCTGGTGGTAGATGGTCCCGGCCACGCCCGGCGGGCATTCCGCGCCCTCGTCGTCGAGGATCTTCGAGCCCAGCACGGCGGGCCGTCTGCCCACCGAGCCCGGCTTCTTCAGCCATTCGTGGCTGTCGATCATGAAGCCCGCCCCGCCCTCGGAGCCGGCGTAGTACTCGTGCAGCACGGGCCCGAACCAATCGATCATCGCCCGCTTCACCTCGGGCGGGCAGGGCGCGGCGCCGTGGATGACGAACTTCACCGACGACAGGTCGTGGCGCGCCTTCACCTCGTCCGGCAGGGCGAGCAGGCGCTGGAACATGATCGGCACGAGGTGCAGGTGGGTGACGCGCCGGGCGGCGATGGTCGCCAGGGTGCGCTCGGAATCCCACTTGTCGAGGAAGACCAGGGTGGCCCCGGCGCCCATGGCGGCGCGGACGTCGAAGGCCAGGGGCGCGGCGTGGTAGGCCGGGCCGGCGCACAGCTGCACCGAGGCCTCGTCGTAGCCGCGCTGGGCGTAGATGGTCTGGGGCGCGACCACGGGGTTGGGCCGGAAGACGCCCTTGGGCCGGCCGGTGGTGCCCGAGGTGTAGAGCATCTGGTTGCCCAGCACCGGGTCTTCGATGTCGGACGCCTCGATGCCGGCGAGGGCCTCGTCATAGTCGAGGAAGCCCTCGATATCGCCGCCCACGGCCACCTTCAGGGCCACGCCGGGCGCCTGGGCGAGCGCGGCCTGCGCGCCGGCCACCCGGGCGTCGCAGAACACCGCCTTGGCCTCGCAGTCATTGAGGATGTAGGCGATCTCGTCGGGCGACAGGTGCCAGTTCACCGGCGTGATCCGGAAGCCGCCGCGCAGGGTGGCGGCCAGCACCTCGACGAACTCGGCCCGGTTGGACAGCACCATGGCCACGGCGTCGCCCGCCTGCAGGCCCGCCCCGCGGAGCAGGCGGACCAGCCGGTTGGCGTGGGCGTTGACCTCGGCGAAGGTGCGGGCGCGGGCGGTCTCGCCTGCCGGCGGGTCGATCACGCAGGGCTTGTGCGGCTGGACCTCAGCCCACACCGCCAGCGTCATGCCCTGGAGCGCGGCGGCCTCCAGCCGCGCGGTCAGTCCGGCCCGTTCCTTCACGGCGTCCATGGCGTCCTCCGGCGAGAGCTCTGCGGCCCGTTCGGGACACCATGGCACGGACGCCGGACGGGTAGAAGCTGCGGTATGGCTAGGGCTTGCGGAACACCCACAGGTCGCCGGCGCCGCCGAGGTCCTGGGGCGGACGGTCGAGGGCCAGGCCGGCCGCTTCGGCGAAGGGCGTCGGGTCGGTCATGTAGTAGGTGAGCCGCTCGGGCGAGCGCTGCACCGCGCGGCCGGCGCCGTCGACCACCACGTAGTCGAGCACCTGCTCCAGCTTGCCCGGCGGATCACGGAAGGTGCGTTCGGCGACGAACAGCACGAGGCGGCGGCCGTCGGACATCACCCGATCGAACACCGGAGCCTTCGAATTGGCCGGCGGCAGGCTCCGCATGACCTCGAGCTTCGGCAGGTGGAAGCAGACGTAGCCGCCGGGCTTCACGTGCCGGACCGCCACGGCGGCGGCGTTCTTCCAGGCGGTTCCGGCGGGGACGTGAGCGAGGGTGTAGAAGGGGAAGATCACCGCATCGAAGGTGCGCTTCAGGTCGGTGGCGGTCATGTCGCCCCGGCGGAACTCCATGCGGGCGGCGATCTCGGGCGGGAGGGCCTTCCGTCGCGCCTCGGCGCGGGCCAGCATGGCCGACGACAGATCGACGCCGGTGACGGTCAGGCCGCGTTCGGCCAAGCCTTGGGTCACCCGGCCGGAGCCGGCCCCGAACTCGAGCACCGTCCCGCCTTCCGGCGCGAGCGCGGCGTAGAAGTCGATGTCGCCGGCCAGGGTCGCGTCGGCGGCGGTGATCTCATCGTAGTAGGCGGCGCTGAGTCCGCCATCGGCGTAGTAGGGCCGAACCTTGGCCATGGCTAAGGAACTCCACAGCGCGGCGCGCGCTTCCGCCCTCTGGTGGCCGCTGCGTTGCGCAAGATCAACGATGGGGCCACATAGTGCGGGGCCAAGCTCCACGCTGGCCTGATGGGGAGCCCGATGAACAGCCTTTTTCGCCGCCTCGCCCGCGCCGTCCTGGTCCTCGCCGCGCCGCTGGCGCTGGCCGCCTGCGGCGTCAACACCATCCCGACCAAGGAAGAGATCGCCAAGGCCCGCTGGGCCGACGTGCAGAGCCAGTATCAGCGACGGGCCGACCTGATCCCGAACCTCGTGGCGACGGTGAAGGGCTATGCGGCCCAGGAAAGCCAGGTGCTGATCGCCGTGACCCAGGCGCGTTCGGGCATCGTCAACACCCCGTCTGGCCCCGAGATCACCCAGGACCCGGCGGCCTTCCAGCGCTACGCCGCCGCGCAGAACCAGCTGTCCATGGCCCTGGTGCCGTTCCGGGTGCTGCAGGAGCAGTATCCGGACCTGAAGTCGAACACCAACTTCATGGCCCTGCAGAGCCAGCTCGAAGGCACCGAGAACCGCATCGCCGTGGCCCGGCGCGACTACAATGAGGCCGTCCGCGACTACAACACCAGCCTGCGGACCTTCCCGACGGTGATCTGGGCCAAGACCCTGTACGGCGGCTCCAAGCCCATGCAGCTGTTCCAGGCCACGGCCGCGGCCCAGTCCGCGCCCACCGTCGACTTCTCGGCGCCGCCGGCCCCCGCCGTGGCGCCAGGATCGGCTCCGCCGCAATGACCCTGCTGACAGGGGCGCGGGGGCTGGTCCTCGCGCTCCTCCTGCTCCTCGTTCCGGCGGCGGCGATCGCCCAGCCGAAGTTCCCGCCGCTGACCGGGCGGGTGGTGGATGACGCCAACCTGCTCTCGCCGCAGGCGGAGCAGCGGCTGGACGCCGAACTCGCCGACCTGGAGGCCAAGACCGGCCGCCAGCTGGTGGTCGCCACCCTGCCGGACCTGCAGGGCTACGAGATCGAGGAATACGGCTACCAGCTCGGCCGGGCCTGGGGCATCGGCTCGCGGGAGCGGAACGACGGCGCCCTGCTGATCGTGGCCCCCAACGAGCGCAAGGTGCGGGTCGAGGTGGGCTATGGCCTGGAGGGGGTGCTCACCGACGCACTCTCCAGCGTGATCATCCAGACCGCGATCCTGCCGCCGTTCCGGGAGGGCGATTACGAGCAGGGCATCGTGGCGGGGACCGACGAACTGGTCCGCCAGCTCTCGCTGCCCGACGATGAGGCGCGGGCCAAGGCGGCCGAGGCCCAGCAGCTGCAGGCGGCGCGCGGCTCGGCCGACGGCGGTTCGATCATCCCGGTGATCTTCGTGATCGTGGTCATCTTCTGGGTGCTGGGCGGGCTGCTCGGCGCCTTCGGACGGCGCCGCGGACGTGGCCGTCGCGGCGGGGGCATGTGGTGGCTGCTGCCCATCCTGATGTCGAGCGGCGGCCGCGGCGGCGGCTGGAGCGGCGGCTCGGGCGGGGGCTGGGGCGGCGGCGGCTTCTCCGGAGGCGGCGGCTCGTTCGGCGGCGGCGGATCCACGGGGAGCTGGTGAGATGAGCAAGCCGCTGCTGACCCCGTCCGACCTGGCGGCCATCGAGGCCGCGGTGGTCGAGGCCGAGGCCCGGACCACGGGCGAGATCTATTGCGTGGTCGCCGAGGAGAGCTCGGACTACCGGGAGACCGCCATCGCCTGGGCGGCGGGCGTGGCCCTGCTGGGGCCGGCGCTGCTGCTGCTGGCGGGGGTGCACGTGGAGGCGCCGGACCTGTTGGGCGGGTGGTCGGCGGCCCAGGTGGCCAGCGTCGCCGAGGCGGCGGCGCGCCGGGCGCTGATCGGCGCGGTGCTGCTGCAGGGGGTGCTGTTCGTGGGCGTCCTGGCGCTGCTCTCGTACCCGCCGCTCCGCCGGCTGCTGACTCCCCGGACGCTGAAGCGGGACCGGGTGCGCCGGCGGGCCCAGGAGCAGTTCGTGGCCAAGAACATGCACGCCACCCGCGAGCGCACCGGGGTGCTGATCTATGTCTCGTTCGCTGAGCACATGGCCGAGCTGATCGCCGACGAGGGGATCGCCAGCCAGGTCGACCACCAGGTCTGGGAGCGCGCCATGGCGGCGCTGACCGCCGGGCTCAAGCGCGGGGAGCCGGCGGCAGGTTTCGCCTCGGCCATAGGCCTGTGCGGCGACGTGCTGGCCGAACGCTTCCCGCCACGGCCGGGCGACAATCCCAACGAGCTGCCGGACGCCGTGGTGATCCTGCCCAACCTCTAGCCGTCGGAAAAATGCGCTGGCGTTAAGCCTATGGGCCTTGCGGAGCGCCCAGGTTCGGTCGAACGATGGTCCGGCGGAGGGACGTCCGCAGAGGCCCGAGCGAACCGTTGGGGGGTCGATTGGACGAGGACGGGGCGAGACCTGGATCCGCTGGGCCGCCGTTCGCCGAGACGGCCGACCTGCTGCAGCTGGGCATGGCCTATCAGATGGTGACGGAGCGGGACGGCTCGGGCCGGCGCTTCGTCAAGGTGGGGCGCCTGAGCCGGCAGCTTACGGGCTTCACGCCGGCGGAGGTGGTGGCCGATCCCGGGCGGCTCTACGAGCGCATCCTGCCCGAACATCGCCGCGCCCTGGAGCGAGCTGAAGCCGCCGCCGCCGCGACCCTGTCGCGGTTCGAGGTCGAGGTGCGCATGCACGGCGCCTCGGGGGCGGTCTGCTGGCGGCGGATCACCTCCACGCCGACGCCGCAGCCGGACGGCACGATCGTCTGGAATGGCATCATGATGGACATCACCCCGATGCGTCGGGCGACGGAGCGGCTCGACGCCCAGCGCCAACGGCTGGAGGCGGCGGTGGAGGCCACCGGCCTCGGGTTCTGGGAATGGGACGTGCGCACCGGCCGGGTGGTCTGGTCCGAGCGCAACGCCGCCCTGTTCGGCCTCGCGCCCGAGCGCCAGACCATGACCATCGAGCGCTACGCCAGCCTCGTCCATCCCGAGGATCGTACGAAGGTGCGCGAGGCCTACCAACGGACCCGGGACGGCGGCGGCGGCGACTTCGTCGTCGAGCATCGCACCACCCACCAGCCCGGGCCGCTGACCCGTTGGGTCCAGGCCCGGGGCCGGGTGGTGAAGGACGAGCGCGGGGTCAGCCTGGTGGTGGGCACCACCCTCGACATCAGCGAGCTGAGGGCGGCCGAGGACGACCGGGCCCTGCTGCTCGGCGAGCTGGCGCACCGGGCCAAGAATGGCATCCAGGTGATGATGGGCATCGTCGCGCAGACAGCGCGCAGCGTGGCCAGCGTCGACGAATTCGCCGAGGTGCTGAAGGCCCGGCTGAGCGCCATGGCGGCGAGCCAGGACCTGGTCACGGCCTCGGGCGGCCTGCCCGTACGCCTGGGCGATGTGGTGCTGACCACATTGACCCCCTTCGACACCGCCCGGTTCAAGCTCGACGCAGGCCTGCAGGAGGTGACGGTGGCGGGCGAGGTGGCCGTGGCCATGGCCCTGCTGCTGCACGAATTCTCGACCAATGCGGTGAAGTACGGGGCGCTGTCGGCCTCTTCAGGCCGGGTGGTGCTGCGCCGGTGCGAGGCGGCTGGGCCGGGCCGTGCAGGCTTGGAATGGGCGGAGGAGGGCGGGCCGCCGCTGGTCCCGAGCACGCGCAAGGGATTCGGCAGCCGGCTGATCGAAGTGGGCCTGCGGGCCCAGGGCGGGGAGGTGGAGCCGCTGTTCGACCCGGCGGGCTTCCGCGCGCGGATCTGCTTTCCGGCCGCCGCGGAGGCGTCGGCCGGGCCGGGCGAATGACGAAGCAGCAATCTGCGTGCAACTTGCACGGTGCAGCAGCTACGCCTTAGCATCCGTCGGGCGAGCGGAGGAACGCGTTCATGGCTTTTACCCTCAACGTCAACGGCAAGGCCCTGAAGGCCGACGTGGACCCGGATACCCCGCTCCTTTGGGTGCTGCGCGACAGCCTGGGCATCGTCGGGCCGAAGTACGGCTGCGGCGTGGGCGCCTGCGGCGCCTGCACGGTGCACGTGGACGGTGAGCCGGTGCGATCCTGCATGATCCCCATCGAGAGCCTCGGGGCGTCCAAGGTCACCACCATCGAGGGCGTTGGCGCGACCCCGGTGGGCAAGAAGGTGCAGGAGGCCTGGACCCAGCTGGACGTGGCCCAGTGCGGCTACTGCCAGCCCGGCCAGATCATGTCGGCCACCGCACTCCTGGCCCGCACGCCCAAGCCGACGGACGCCGACATCGACGCGGCCATGGCTGGGAATATCTGCCGCTGCGCCACCTATGTGCGCATCCGCGCCGCCATCAAGCAGGCCTCCGGCCAGCCCAGCGGCTACAAGACAGAGGTCTGAGGCCATGACCGTCGAGATGACCGGCGCCTCCCGGCGCGAGATCCTGAAGACCGCCAGCGCGAGCGGCCTCGTGCTGTCGTTCGCCGTCGCCGGCAAGGGCCAGGCGCAGGGCGGCGCGGGCCTGACCCAGCCGATCAACGCCTATGTGCGCGTGGCGCCGGACGGCATCGTCACCATCGTCAGCAAGAATCCCGAGGTCGGCCAGGGCGTGAAGACCATGCTGCCGATGCTGATCGCCGAGGAACTGGACGTTCCCTGGGAAAAGGTCCGCATCGAGCAGGCCGACAACGATCCGCAGGTCTATGGCCGCCAGTTCGCCGGCGGCTCCATGGCCACCCCCTTGCACTGGGACGACCTGCGCCGGGTGGGCGCCGTCGCCCGGGCGATGCTGGTGCAGGCGGCCGCCACCGCCTGGAACTGCCCGGCCGGGGAATGCACCACCTCCGAGGGCTCGGTGATCCACGCGAGCACCGGCCGCAAGGCCAGCTACGGCTCCCTGGCGAGCCAGTGCGCCAATGTCCCGGTGCCCGATCCCAAGAGCCTGCCGCTCAAGGACGCCAAGAGCTACCGGATCATCGGGCGGCCGATCCCGCAGTACGACACCGCCAAGATCGTCACCGGCCAACCGCTGTTCGGCATCGATATCCGCCGGCCGGGGATGCTGTACGCCGCCTATGAGAAGGCCCCGGTGTTCGCCGCCGGCGTGGAGAGCGCCGACCTGGCCGCCGCCCAGTCGGTGAAGGGCGTCCGCAAGGCCTTCGTGGTGAAGGGCGATTCCAACGCCCTGCAGCCCGGGCCCGGGCAGATCGGCGCCGGCCTGCTGCCGGGCGTGGCGGTTGTGGCCGACACCTGGTGGGCCGCCCGCAAGGGCCGCGATCGGCTGAACGTGAAGTGGGCCGAACATCCCACCGCCCAGCAGTCGAGCGAGGGCTTCGCAGCCAAGGCGCGGGAACTGGCGGCGGGCAAGCCGCAGCGCACGACCCGCAACGACGGCGACGTGGATGCGGCGCTGAAGGGCGCGGCCAAGACCGTCGAGGCGGCCTACTCCTATCCGTTCCTGGCGCACGCGCCGCTGGAACCTCAGAACTGCACGGCCGAGTGGAAGGACGGCAAGCTGGAGATCTGGGCCCCGACCCAGAACCCCGAGCCTGGCCGCCAGCTCTGCGCCAAGACCCTGGGGATCAAGCCCGAGGACATCACCATCCACATGATCCGCGGCGGCGGCGGCTTCGGCCGGCGGCTGGCCAACGACTACATGGTGGAGGCCGCCTGGATCGCCCGGGAGGCCGGGGCGCCGGTGAAGCTCCTGTGGACGCGCGAAGACGACATGCGCCACGACATCTACCGGCCGGCGGGATTCCACTTCCTGCGCGGCGGCGTCGATGCGCAGGGCCATCTGGTGGCCTTCCACGACCACTTCGTCTCGTTCGGCGAGGGGACGAGCTTCGCCCCCAGCGCCGGCATGGGCCCCACCGAATTCCCGGCCCGCTTCACGCCCAACTGCCGGTTCGACATCAGCGTCATGCCCCTGGGCGTGCCCACCGGGCCATTGCGGGCGCCGGGCTCCAACGCCCTGGCCTTCGTCATGCAGTCGTTCATCGACGAGCTGGCGCACGCGGCCAACGCCGATCCCCTGGCTTTCCAGCTCAAGCTGCTGGGCGACAAGCCGGTGGTGGGCGACCCGCCGGCGGCCTATGCGGCAGGCCGCATGGCCGGCGTGCTCCGCGCGGTCGGCGAGATGTCGGGCTGGGCGAACCGCTCAAGGCTGCCGAAGGGCGAGGGCCTGGGCGTGGCCTGCTACTACAGCCACCTGGGCTATTTCGCCGAGGTGGCGCATGTGGCGGTCTCGCCGGCCGGCGAGGTGCAGGTGAAGAAGGTCTGGGTGGCCGCCGACGTGGGCCGCCAGATCATCAACCCGTACGGTGCCCTGAACCAGGTCGAAGGCTCGGTGCTGGACGGCCTGTCCGAGGCGCTGCACCAGCAGATCACCATCGTGGGCGGCCAGGCCCAGGAATCAAACTTCCACGACTATCCGCTGATGCGCATCAACGAGGCGCCGCAGGTGGAGGTGAAGTTCCTGAAGACCGACTTCCCGCCCACCGGCCTGGGCGAGCCGGCCCTGCCGCCGGTGATCCCCGCCCTGACCAACGCCATCTTCGCGGCCACCGGCAAGCGCATCCGCAGCCTGCCGATCAAGCCGGAGATGCTGAAGGCTTAAGGGGCCATCCCGGACCGGCTTGCTGGCGTCCAGGCCGCGGCGACGCCGCCTGGATCCCCGCCTTCACCGGGATGAGCGGGGAAATCGGCTTGGCGGCCGTCGCGGCGCCTGCATGATGATCCGAGCCGGCGCGAAGACCGGCCGGGCGCGGAGGGGACGTGAAAAAGCTGCTGATCGCCAATCGGGGCGAGATCGCCGTCCGGATCGCGCGCACGGCCGCCGAGATGGGGATCGAGAGCGTCGCGGTGTTCTCCGAGGACGATGCGACCTCGTTGCACGTCAGGCGCGCCGACGCGGCCGTGGCGCTGAAGGGCGCAGGGCCCGCGGCCTATCTGGACATCGAAGGCGTGGTGGCGGCGGCCCTGGCGTCGGGCTGCGACGCGGTGCATCCGGGTTACGGCTTCCTGGCGGAGAACGCCGCCTTCGCCCGCGCCTGCGAGGCGGCAGGCCTGGTGTTCGTCGGGCCAACTCCCGCGACCCTGGAGCTGTTCGGGGACAAGGCCCGGGCGCGAGGCCTGGCCCAGGGCTGCGGCGTGCCCGTCCTGGCCGGAACCAAGGGGCCGGTGACACTGGAGGAGGCCGAGGCCTTCCTCGCCACCCATGGGCCGGTGATGCTCAAGGCGCTGGCGGGCGGCGGCGGGCGCGGGATGCGGCCGGCGACAAGCAAGGACGAACTGGCCGAGGCGTTCGAACGCTGCGCCTCCGAGGCTAAGGCGGCCTTCGGCGACGACCGGCTCTACGTCGAGCGCTTCCTGCCTCGGGCCCGCCATGTGGAGGTGCAGGTCGCCGGCGACGGGGCGCAGGTCATCCACCTTTGGGACCGGGAGTGCTCGCTGCAACGCCGCCGGCAGAAGGTGGTGGAGATCGCCCCGGCCGACATGCTGCCGCGGGACCTGCGCGAGCGTCTGTTCGACCATGCGGTGAGCCTTGCGGCCACGGCCGGCTATCGCGGCCTGGGCACCATCGAGTTCCTGGTGGCCGGCGGGGAAGCGGTGTTCATCGAGGCCAACGCCCGGCTGCAGGTGGAGCACACGGTCACCGAGGAGATCACCGGCCTCGACCTGGTGCGGCTGCAGCTGCAGATCGCGGCGGGGCGGTCGCTGGCCGAACTCGGCCTGACCCAGGCGGCCGTGCCGGCGCCCCGGGGCCATGCGGTGCAGGCCCGGGTGAACCTGGAGACCATGAGCCCTGACGGCGAGGCGCGGCCGGCCGGCGGGGTCCTCACCGCCTTCGAGCCGCCATCGGGACCCGGCGTGCGCGTGGACGGCTTCGGCTATGCCGGCTACGCCACCAGCGCCCGCTTCGACAGCCTGCTCGCCAAGGTGATCGTCCATGCCGGCGAGGGCGGGCTGGAGCGGGCGGCGGCCAAGGCCTATCGGGCGCTGTCGGAATTCCGCATCGAGGGATCGGCGGCCAACCTCGGCTTCCTGCAGAACCTGCTGGCCCTGCCGCAGGTGGCGGCGGGGGACGTCCACACCCGCTTCATCGACGAGCACATGGGCGAGCTGGCGCAGCCCCCGCACGCCCATCCGAGGCTGTACTTCGACGTCACCGCGGCGGACCCGGCCGGCGCCGTCCGGGCGACTGTGGAAGGGCCGCCGGGCACGGAGCCGCTCCGCGCGCCGCTGCAGGGAACGGTGATCGGCGTCCAGGCGGGGGTCGGGGAGACGGTGCGCCGGGGCCAGCCCTTGCTGATCCTGGAAGCCATGAAGATGGAGCATGTGGTGGCCGCAGAGGCGGCCGGCGTGGTCCGCGCGCTGGCCGTGCGGGCGGGCGAGACGGTGTTCGAGGGCGACCCCGTGGCCTTCCTGGAGCCTACAGCCGCGGGCGACGCCGAGGCGGAAGCCGAGGGCGACATCGACCTGGACGCCATCCGCCCCGACCTGGCCGAGGTGGTCGAGCGCCATCGGTTGACCCTGGACGAGGCTCGGCCCGAGGCGGTGGCCCGGCGGCGCAGGACCGGGCAGCGGACGGCCCGGGAGAACCTCGCCGACCTGTTCGATCCGGGCAGCTTCAGCGAGTTCGGGGCCATGGCGGTGGCCGCCCAGCGGCGCCGGCGCAGCCTTGAGGACCTGCGGGCCAATACGCCGGCGGACGGCATCGTCACCGGGGTGGGCGCGGTGAACGGCCAGCTGTTCGACGAGGACCGCGCCCGGTGCGTGGGCCTGGCCTATGACTTCACCGTGCTGGCCGGCACCCAGGGGCACTTCAACCACAAGAAGACCGACCGGATTCTCGAATTCGCCGAGCACTGGAAGGCGCCGATCGTCTGGTACACCGAGGGCGGCGGGGGGCGGCCCGGCGACGTGGACGGCGGGCAGCTGGCCGCCTCGTCCCTGGACACCACCAGCTTCACGACCTTCGCCCGGCTGTCGGGACTGGCGCCGCGGATCTCGATCAATTCGGGGCGCTGCTTCGCGGGCAATGCGATCTTCTTCGGCTGCGCGGACATCACCATCGCCACCCGCTACTCGAACATCGGCCTGGGCGGGCCGGCGATGATCGAGGGCGGCGGCCTGGGCGTCTTCACTCCCGACGAGATCGGACCGTCGGACGCGCTCTACACGGCGGGCGCCATCGACCTTCTGGTGGCGGACGAGGCCGAGGCGACGGCGGCGGCCAAGCAGCTGCTGGGCGTGTTCCAGGGGACTGTCCGCGCGTGGAGCTGCGCCGACCAGCGGCGGCTGCGACACCTGATCCCCGAGAACCGGGTGCGGGCCTATGACATCCGCGAGGTGATCCGGACGCTGGCCGACGAAGGTTCGTGGATCGAGCTGCGGGGCGGCTATGGCCGGGGGATGATCACCGGCTTCCTCCGCATCGAGGGGCGCCCCATGGGCGTGATCGCCAACGATCCGCGCCACCTGGGCGGGGCCATCGACAGTGAGGGGGCCGAGAAGGCGGGCCGCTTCCTGCAGCTGTGCGACGCCTTCGACGTGGCGGTGCTGTCGCTGTGCGACACGCCCGGCTTCATGGTGGGGCCGCAGAGCGAGCTGACGGCGGCGGTGCGGCGGGGCTCGCGGATGATGGTGGCGGCCACGAGCATCAGCGTGCCGCTGTTCACCGTGGTGCTGCGCAAGGGCTACGGCCTGGGGGCGCAGGCCATGGCCGGCGGCGACTTCTCGGCGCCGGCGATGATGCTGGCCTGGCCGACCGCCGAGTTCGGACCCATGGGCCTGGAGGGCGCCGTGCGCCTCGGCTACCGCAAGGAGCTGGAGGCCGAGAGCGACCCTTCGGCGCGGCAGGCGCTGTTCGAGAAGCTGGTCGGCAAGATGTACGAGAACGGCAAGGCGCTGTCGGTGGCCTCGGTGGTGGAGATCGACGCGGTGATCGACCCGCTGGAGACCCGGGCCTGGCTGGTGCGGGGGCTGAAGGCCTGCCCCGCGCCGCCCCGGCCCGCAGGCCGCAAGCGGATGGTGGACACCTGGTGAGCCGAGCGCCCCGCCTCAGTGCGGGACGTAGCTGCGGAGCACGTCGTCGATGACCCGCTCGAGCTGTTCCAGCGTGCCGCACTGCTTGGCCACGTGGCAGAAGCGGGCGTAGCGGTCCATGACGCTGTCGCCCTGGCCCCAGTAGCTCTGCGGCTCGGGGTTCAGCCAGATCACCGCCCGGCTGCGGTCGTGGATCTGCTTCATCAGGTCGAGGCGCGGCTCGGCGTAGTTGGAGCGGCCGTCGCCCAGGATGATCACCGTCGTACGCCGGTCCAGGCTGTCGAGGTGGTTCTCGGCGAAGTCGGCCAGGGCCTGGCCGTAGTCGGTGGACTGGAAGCCGATCTCCTGCAGCACCCTGAAGATCGCCTGGTCGACGGCGTGATCGTCGAGGATGGCGCCCACGGGGATCAGCCGGCCCGAGAAGGCGTACGCGTCCAGCCGCTCGACCACCTCGTTCAGGGCGTAGAGGAAGGTCAGCAGGAACTGGGCGAAGGCGGCCACCGACTTGGAGACATCGACGATCACCACGATGGACGGGCGATCGACCTTCTTCACCTTCCAGGCGATCTCGAAGGGCACGCCGCCGTGGGCGGTGGAGCGGCGCAGGGTGTTGCGGATGTCGAGATGGCCCCGCTGGGCGGCGCGGCGGCGGCGGGCGTACTTGGTCGCCAGCCGCTTGGCCATCTTGCGCACCAGCTGCTGCATGAGGGCGTAGTCGACCGGGTCGACGCCGCCGTCGGCGTTGAGCTGCTTGCGCACCAGCCGCTCCTCGCGAAGTTCGCGGGCCGAGCCGGCGGCATAGAGGTCGTGCTGGCGCTGGACGTACTGCTGGGCCTGGCGGAACAGGTCCGAGCGGGCGGCCTCGAGGCGGTCGGCCAGGCCCTCGCCGGCGCCCTCGGGCATGCGGCGGGCCCGGGCGATGATCGCCTCGATCTCCTCCAGGCCCATCTCCTCCAGCAGCCGCCGGGTCATGCGGCTGCGCTGGGTGGTGAGGCGGATGTCGGCCACCCCGGCGGCGCGGGCGGCCTCCTCCATGGCCTGCTGGACGGCGGCGGCGTCGCCGCTGAGCACCGCCTGGGCCAGGGGGCTGTCGGCGACCTGTTCCGCCTCGGCCTCGGACAGAGGCTCGCCGGCAGGCGGCGGCTCGGCCGGGGCGCGGTCGAAGAAGGCCTCGAACGTGGCGTCGAAGCGCTCCACCTCCTCGGCCGACTTGGCGAGGGTGGCGCACAGGGCGTCCTTGAACAGGGTGCGGTCCGTGAAGCCGGTCACCGCCACCGCGCGCGTGGCGTCGATGGCCTCGGCCGGCGAGATCCGGACGTCGGCGGCGCGGAGGGCGCGGAAGAACTGTTCGAGGGTGTGCTGCATCGGGCTCAGCGCCGTTGGATCAGCTCCACGACCTGGGCTTCGATGGCGGCGATGTCCTGCTCGAACTTGAGGATGACGTTGAGGGTGTCGCGGACCACCTCGGGATCGAGGCTGTCGGCGTTGAGCAGCACCAGGGCCCGGGCCCAGTCCACGGTCTCGGAGATCGACGGGGCCTTGCGCAGGTCGAGGGTGCGCAGGGTCTGGACGAAGGCCACCAGCTCGCGGGTGAGCTTGGCTTCGATCCCGGGCACGCGGGAGGCAACGATCTTCTCCTCGAGGGCCGCTTCCGGCAGGGGAATGTGCAGGTGCAGGCAGCGGCGCTTGAGGGCATCGCCCAGGTCGCGGACGTTGTTCGAGGTGAGGAACACCAGCGGCGGCGTCTTGGCCTTCAGCACGCCGAGCTCGGGCACCGAGACCTGATAGGCGGACAGAACCTCCAGCAGGAAGGCCTCGAAGGCCTCGTCCGACTTGTCGACCTCGTCGATGAGCAGCACGCAGCCGTCGTCCTGCTGCAGGGCCTTCATCAGCGGCCGGGGCTCAAGGAAGGGCTCGGAGAAGAACAGGTCGCCCATGCCGTGCAGCCGGTCCATGGCCGCGTCCATGGTGGGGGCGTCGGCCAGGGCCTCGCCCATGCGGTCCTTCAGGATCTGGGTGTAGAGCAGCTGCTTGCCGTACTTCCACTCGTACAGCGCCTTGGACTCGTCGAGACCCTCGTAGCACTGCATGCGGATCAGGGGCTGGCCCAGCATGACGGCGGTGGAGAGCGCCAGCTCGGTCTTGCCGACGCCGGCCGAGCCCTCGACCAGGATCGGCTTCTGCAGGTTCACGGCCATGTACAGGGCCGTGGCGATGCGCCGGGAGGCGATGTAGCCCACGCCCGCCAGGCCCTGAATGAGGGCGTCGACGGAGGCGAACGGATCGGCGCCGGAATTGGCGGCCGAAGCGGTGGAAACGGTCAAAGGAAAGGCTTTCGAAATCGCGGGAAAGAACCTGGCGATTGTGCCAAGCGCCCTCCCGCGACGCAAACGACCGTTCGAACGGGGCCCTTAAGGCGCCGGCTTGATCTCGAAGCTGACGCCCTGGGCGAGCGGCAGGGTCTTTCCGTAGTTCAGGGTGTTGGTGGCCCGGCGCATGTAGGCCTTCCAGGAATCCGAGCCCGCTTCACGGCCGCCGCCGGTCTCCTTCTCGCCGCCGAACGCGCCGCCGATCTCGGCGCCCGAGGGGCCGATGTTGACGTTGGCGATGCCGCAGTCCGAGCCGCGGGCGGAGATGAACAGCTCGGCCTCGCGCATGTCGTTGGTGAAGATCGAGGACGACAGGCCCTGGGGCACGTCGTTCTGCAGGGCGATGGCCTCGGCGAGGTCGCGGTACCTCATCACATAGAGGATGGGGGCGAAGGTCTCGCGCTTCACCACCTCGGCCTGGGCCGCCATCTCGACCAGGGCCGGGCGGACGTAGAAGGCCTCGCCATCGCCGACGCGGTCGCCGCCGTGGACCCTGCCGCCGGCCGAGCGGGCGTCGGCCAGGGCCTTCTGCATGGCCGCGAAGCTGGCCTCATCGATCAACGGGCCGACCAGCGTGCCCGGCTCTCGGGGGTCGCCCACCGGCACCGAGGCGTAGGCGGCCTTCAGGCTGGCGACAAAGCCGTCGTAGAGGCTCTCGTGGACGAACAGCCGCCGCAGGGTCGTGCAGCGTTGGCCGGCGGTGCCCATGGCCGCGAAAGCGACGCCGCGAAGGGCGAGGTCGAGGTCGGCCGTGGGGGCGATAATCGCCGCGTTGTTGCCGCCCAGTTCCAGGAGGGCGCGGGCGAAGCGTTGCGCCAGCCGCGGCCCGACGGCCCGACCCATGGCGGTGGAGCCGGTGGCGCTGACCAGCGGGACCTTGGGGTGGTCGACCAGGGCCTCGCCCACGTCGCGGCCGCCGATGATCACGGCCGACAGGCCTTCCGGCGCATCGCCGAACTTCTCGAGGGCGCGTTCGAACAGGGCCTGGGTGGCCAGGGCGGTCAGCGGCGTCTTCTCGGAGGGCTTCCACACGCAGGCGTCGCCGCAGACGAAGGCCAGGGCCGAGTTCCAGGACCAGACGGCCACGGGGAAGTTGAAGGCGGAGATGACGCCCACGACGCCCAGCGGGTGCCAGGTCTCCATCATCCGGTGGTCGGACCGCTCGGTGGCGATGGTGAGGCCGAAGAGCTGACGCGACAGGCCGACGGCGTAGTCGCAGATGTCGATCATCTCCTGCACCTCGCCGAGGGCCTCGGAGACGATCTTGCCGGCTTCCAGGGTGACGACCCGGGCGAGGTCGGCCTTGGCGGCGCGCAGCTCCTCGCCGAACAGGCGGACCAGCTCGCCCCGGCGCGGGGCGGGAACGTTGCGCCAGGCGAGGAAGGCCGTGTGCGCGCGCTCGATGGCGGCGTTCACCTCGGCCGACGGCGTATCGTGGACCTGGGCCATCACCTCGCCGGTGACGGGAGAGCGGACGGGTCGGTCGCCGCCCGTCCAGAGGGCGTCGGCGACGCCGAGGCGCTTGAGGACCTCGGCGGCCTCGGTCTTGGCGGAGGCGATCTTGGCGGGAGCGTTCATGGGTGGCCTTGGGCTACTCGGCGGCGGCGCGCAGGGGCGCGAGGTCTTGCGGCGCGTAATAGCGGCCGAAGCGGTTGGCGAGGAAGGCCGGAAGGGCGATGTCTTCCTGGCGGATGAAGCCCGCCTCGGGCAGCACGCCGTCCGCCAGCATGTCCAGCACTGCGCAGATGGCCCCCGCGGTGGTGATCTGGATGGCGCTCTTCGTCTCGCCGTTCACCTCCTGGGCATAGACCTTGTTGACGTAGGTCTCCTGCATCAGCTTGCCGGCCTTGAGGCCCGAAACCGTGACGAAGACGATGACCACGTCCTGCATGGTGGCCGGCACGGCGTTCTCGAGGATGTCCTTCAGCACGTCCCGGCGGTTGCGCAGGTTCAGGTCGTTGAGCAGCGCCTTCATGATCGCCGCGTGGCCCGGATAGCGGATGGTCTTGTAGTTGAGGTTGCGCACCTTGCCGTCGAGGGTGTGGCAGAGGGTGCCGAGGCCGCCCGAGGTGTTGAAGGCCTCGTAGGTGACGCCATCGAGGGAGAATTCCTCGCGCTCCTCCAGGGCCGGGGTCTCGCGCAGCCTGCCGTTCACGACCGCCTCGCACGGCTCGCAGTACTCGTTGATGACCCCGTCCGTGGACCAGGTGAGATTGTAGTTGAGGGCATTGGACGGATAGCGCGGCAGGGCGCCCACCCGCAGGCGAACGTCGTGCAGTTCGTCGAAGTGCTTGGCGAGGTCCCAGGCGGCGATGGTGATGAAGCCCGGCGCCAGGCCGCACTGGGGGATGAAGGCCGAACGCGCGTCCCGGGCCAGGTCCCGCACCACCCGGCTGGACGCCACGTCCTCTGTCAGGTCGAGGTAGTGGGCTTCGGCGGCCTTGGCCGCCCGCGCGACGGCGGTGGTCAGGTGATAGGGCGCGCAGTTCACCACGGCGAAGCAGCCGTCGATGCGTTCGGCCACGGCGGCGGCGTCGTCGATCGCCTGGAGCGCGGTGGTGACCCGGTGGCGGCCGGCGAGGGCCTGCAACGCCTCCGGGGACTGGTCGAGGACCAGAACCTCGTAATCGCCGGACCCGACCAGCAGGTCGACGACGGTTGATCCGATCTTGCCCGCACCGATGACGGCGACCTGACGCATGAGATGCCTCCCTGTTCGACTCAGCGTCCACTCGGACAGTGACGCTTTCAACTGGCGGCCCGGCGTATGGAGGCGTTATCCTGGGCGTATCGCCGACCTATATGGACAAACCGACGATGGACGACCTGGACGAACATCTCCTGGCCCGCCTGCGCGAGAACGCCCGCGCGCCTGTGGCCGAGCTCGCACGAGCGCTGGGCCTGTCGCGGACCACGGTGCAGAGCCGGCTGGCGCGGCTGGAGCGCAGCGGTGTCATCGCCGGCTATTCGGTGAAGCTGGCCCCTTCCTACGCCGCTGGCCGGGTCCAGGCCTTCATCATGCTCACCGTCGAGCCCAAGCAGGCGGCGGCGGTGACCGCGGCCCTGAAGCGGATGCCTGGGGTGACGCGCCTGCAGTCGGTGAGCGGTCCCTTCGACATGATCGCCACGGCCGAGGCCCCGGGCGTGGCCGAGATGGACGCCATCATCGACGAGATCGGCGCGGTGAAGGGCGTGGAGCGGACCAACACCTCGCTGGTGCTTTCAACCAAGTTCGATCGCTAGGCGAAGTTGCGGGCCAGGCTGTTGTGCACGTCGGTGGCGGCGATGGCGCCCTCGCCCTCGGCCGTGGAGATCTGGTTGAGGCCGCGGACCACGTCCCCCGCCGCATAGAGGCCCGGAACCGAGGTCTCCTGGTGGTGGCCCACCACCAGCCGGCCGCCGTCGTCCAGCCTGGCGCCGGCCTGGATGGCGAGCCGGGTGCGGGGCGTGACCCCCAGGGCCGAATAGACCACGTCGAAGCTGCACCGGCGGCCCTCGCCGATGTCGAAGGCGGTGATCTTCCGCTTCTCGATCTCCACCGCCTGGATGGCGCTGTCCATGATCTTGACCCCGGCGGCCTCGAGGTCGGACGTGAGGCCGGCGGGCAGGGGTTCGGCCCCCACGTGGATGAAGGTCACATCGTCCGACCAGGTGCGGATGAAGATCGCCTCGCGGGCGCAATGGTCGTCGCGGCCGATGACCCCGACGCTCTGGCCGGTGACCTCATAGCCGTCGCAGATGGGGCAGATGCGCACGAGCCCCTTCTCCACGCCACGTTCGAGGCCGGGGATGTTCGGGGCGTTGTCGACCACCCCGGTGGCGAGGATCACCTTGCGGGCGCGGAAGGTCTGGTCGGCGGTCCCTAGCTGGAAGCCGCCGTCCGACGGCGTCAGGCTCTCCACCCGGGCCTGGCGGATATCGGCGCCGTACTTCTCGGCCTGACGGCGCATGCGCGAGAGCAGGGCCTTGCCGTTCACCCCGTCGGGGAATCCCGGATGGTTGCGGGTGCGCGGGATCCAGGCCGCGCGGGCGCCGCCGGATTCCAGCACCACGAAGCGCCGGCGGAAGCGGGCGAGGTAGATGGCGGCGGTCAAGCCCGCAGGCCCCGCGCCGATCACCACGCAGTCGAGGATGTCGTCGTCACCCATGGCGCGCCCTCAACGCGTTCAGAGGCCGCAGGCTCCACCAGGGCGTGGTCAGCCCGGCCGAGGCAGCCTGCCGAAGGTGCGCTCGAAGGCGGTTTGGCCGTGCGGCGTGAACAGGAGCACGCGCTGGCCCGGGGGCCGGCGAAGCCAGCCCAGTTCGCACAGGCGGACCAGCAGTCCCGCGCCGAGGGCGCCCGCCAGATGGCTGCGGCGGGCGCTCCAGTCCAGGCAGGCCTTGCAGAGCGGGCGGCGGCCGCCGTCCGGCAGGGCGACCCCGAACGATCGGGCGAAGGCGCGGCCAGCGTCGGTGAGCACGAGCGAGCCCTCCGTGTCGGCGATCCGCCCCTGCGCCACCAGGCTGTCCAGCAGGGTGACGCCGGCATCACCCGCCAGGTGGTCGTAGCAGACCCGGGCCCGGCGCAGCGCGGGGTCCTTGGGGCCGGAGCGGGCGCGCTGATGGCCGGCGCGTTCGGCCACCACGATGAGCTGCTCCAGCACCTCGGCGACGTCGGCGCCGGCGAGGGCGAAGTAGCTGTGGCGGCCCTGGCGGCGGCGGACGAGCAGGCCGCCATCCTCGAGCCGCGCGAGGTGGCTGCTGGCGGTCTGGGCGGTGACGCCCGCTTCCCGGGCCAGTTCGCCCGCGGTCAGCGCCTGGCCGCTCATCAGGGCGCTCAGCATGTTGGCCCGGGCGGGGTCGCCCAGCAGGGCGGCCACACGGGCGATGTCGGGGCCGAGCTTCATGCGGCGAGCTTACGCCGGATCGCGGGCGGACGCTTCGGCGGGGATCGAAACATGGCGTGTCCGCCGCGGCCTAGGCTTGGGAAATCCAAACGGAGCTCCCATGACCGTCACCTGCTGCATCCGCTATGTGATCGACCCGTTCCAACGGGACGCCTTCGAGGCCTATGCCCGAAACTGGCTCACCATCATCCCCGCATGCGGCGGGGACCTGCTCGGCTATTTCCTGCCGCACGAGGGCACGAACAATGTGGCGCTGGCCCTGATCTCGTTCGAGAGCCTCGCCGCCTATGAAGCCTATCGGGCGCGGCTCAAGAACGACGCCGCCGGCGCGGCGAACTTCCGCATGGCGCAGGAGCAGCGGTTCATCCTGTCGGAGGAGCGCACCTTCCTGAAGCCGGTGGCCCTGACGCCGGTGGCGGCATGATTGCGGTAATCTTCGAGGTGGAGCCCGCGGACGGGCGCCGCGACGCCTATCTCGACATCGCCGCCCGGCTCGCGCCGCAGCTTGGGGAGATCGACGGCTTCGTCTCGATCGAACGCTTCGAGAGCCTCACGCGGCCCGGGCGCATCCTGTCGCTGTCGTTCTGGCGGGACGAGGCGGCGATCGGCGCCTGGCGCAACCGGGAGGATCACCGCGCCGCCCAGGTCGCGGGCCGCGGCGGCATATTCCGCGACTACCGGCTGCGCGTGGCCCAGGTGGTCCGCGACTACGGCCTCAATGACCGCGCGGCGGCGCCGTTCGACTCCCGCGCCCGCCACGGGTGAGGATAGGATGGGGCATGTCCGATCCCTTCCACCTGGAGCGGTTCGTCGAGGCGCAGGCGCCGATCTACGATCGGGCGCTGGCCGAGATCCGGGCCGGGGCCAAGCGCAGCCACTGGATGTGGTTCATCTTCCCGCAGGTGGCGGGGCTGGGCTTCAGCCCGATGGCCCAGGCCTACGCCATCTCGGGCCTCCCCGAGGCGCGGGCCTACCTCGCCCACCCCGTGCTGGGACCGCGGCTGATCGCCTGCGCCCAGGCGGCGGTGGCCGTGGAGGGCCGCGGCGCCCGGGAGGTCTTCGGCTCGCCCGACGACATGAAGTTCCGCTCCTGCATGACCCTCTTCGCCCACGCTTCGAGCGAGCCGGTTTTCAGACAGGCGCTGGCCAGATACTTCGACGGCGCGGAGGACCCGCTGACCGTGGCGAAGCTCTAGACCGGGCCGGACGAGATCCGCCGCCGCTCGGTGGAGGCGGCGAGTTCGGCCCAGATGGCGTCGCAGAGGGCGGCCTCGCCCGCAGTCTCCGCCTCGGCATGGCGCTCGATGAGCCGGGCCCGGAGGCGGCGGTTCTCGGCGGCGAGGACGCTGAGGCGCAGGTCGGCGTCCTCGCCGGCTTCACCCAGGAGGCCGCGGACCGCCCGGTTCTCCTCCACCAGGATGTGCGCCTGGCGGTCCCAGGTCTCGGCGGCCATCATCAGCAGCATGGCGCCAAGCATCAGGTCGCTGGACCGCTCGGCCGGAGGGACGGCCGGGTCGGCGTTCTTCATCGCCAGGGCGGCGAGCTCGGCCAGGACGGCGGGGACTTCCGGGGTCATAGGCGGCCCATCACCTTCAGCATCGCCCGGTCCTGGGCGTTGATCAGCCACCAGGCCGGATAGACCATGATCGGCGCGCGGTTGCCGCCCGAGATGAAGGCCTTGGCGCTTCCGACCCAGATCCCCTGGCCCTTCACGCAGTTGAACAGGGTCCACCAGTGAAGGGCGGCGGGGTCGGCCTTGAGGCCGCTGGCCCGCTCCCAGGCGGCGATGGCCTGGTCCGCCGGGACGAGGCCGCCGGCGAAGCCTTCGCGGCCAAAGCACCAGACCGGCTGCAGGCTCCAGCCCAGGTCCTCCAGCGGGTCGCCCAGGTGGGCCATCTCCCAGTCGAGGACGCCGTGGATCTCGCCGGCTTCGTCGAACAGGAAGTTGCCGGTGCGGTAATCGCCATGGACCACGCTGAGCTTCTGGGCCGGGGGCGGCGGGTTGGCGCGCAGCCAGCGGATGGCGGCCCGGGTGATGGGCATGGGCTCGACGGCGTCGCGGTCGATGAGGGTTTCCCAGTGGTCGAGCTCGCGCCGCCAGCAGGCGTCGGGCTCGGGCGCCGGCATGACCTCGACAAGGCCGAGGGCGGCGGGGTCGGCGCGGGCGATCTCGCCCAGGATGCCCCACTTCCGCTCGGCCAACCTGGGGAGCACCGCATCGTAGAGGCCCGACAGCAGCACCTGGGGCGAGGCCTGGTGGCCGGCCAGCTCCTCGGCGATGAAGAAGGGATGGTCGAGGGCCTCGTCCTCTTCCTCCAGCCACAGCATCTCGGGCACCGGCACGGCCGTGCCGTGGAAGGCGCGATAGGCGGCGAACTCCACCCGGCGCTCGGTCTCGATCAGGCTGGCGGGCGGGTCGCGGCGCAGGATGAGCGGGCGCTCGCCGCCGTCCCAGGCGAGGCGGAACCGGTAGGTTTCGCGGCTGGCGCCTCCGGAGATGCGCTCGAGGCCGGAGACGGCGACGCCGCGGGCGTCGGGCATCTTCCGCGCGATATAGGCGGCGAGGCGCTCTTCCAGGGGATGCCGCACGCGGACCAGGCTCAGGCCATCTCGAACCGGATCGGCAGGCGCTTCGGCCCGTTGACGAACACCGCCTCGCTCATGGCCGGCTCTCCCGCCAGCTCCACCGATTTCAGGCGCGGGATCAACTCTTCCCAGAGGATCCGCATCTCCATCTTGGCGAGGTGCTGGCCGAGGCACAGGTGGGCCCCGTAGCCGAACGCCAGGTGCTTGTTGGGTTTGCGGTCCACGCGGAAGGCGTAGGGGTCCTCGAAGACCTCGTCGTCGCGGTTGCCGGACGCGTAGCAGAGCATCAGCCAGTCGTCCTTCTTCAGCTCCCGGCCGGCGAACTCGGTGTCCTCGGTGACGGTGCGCATGAAGGTCTTCACCGGAGTCATCCAGCGGATGGACTCGTCCACCAGCCCCGGGATCAGCGACGGGTCCGCGTGCAGCTTGGCCAGCTCACCGGGGTTCTCGGCCAGGGCCCACAGGGCGCCGCCGGTGGACGAAGAGGTGGTGTCGTGCCCGGCGGTGGCGACGATGATGTAGTAGCTAAGCGCCTCCAGGTCGGAGATCGGCTGGCCGTCGATGACGCTGTTGGCGATCACCGAGCCGAGGTCGTCGGAGGGCTGGGCCCGCTTCCGCTCGGACAGGGCGCGGAAGTACTCGAAGAAGTCGGTGATGACGCTGATGTCGAGCTTCTGTGGCGCGCTGGCGGTGAAGGAGCCCTTGTGCCGGGACAGCTCGGGGTCGGCGGCGCCGAAGATCTCCTGGGTGAGCTGCAGCATCCGCGGCTCGTCCTCCTCGGGCACCCCGAGGATGCTCATGATCACGTGCAGCGGGTAGCCCAGGGCCACCTCGTGGACGAAGTCGCACTGGCCGCCGCTGGCCGCCATCTTCTCCACGGCCGCCCGGGCGATCACCCGGATGCGCTCCTCCATGTTCCGCAGGTTGGGCGGCATGAACCAGGCCTGGGTCAGGGTGCGGTACTTGAGGTGATCGGGAGCGTCCATGTGGATGAGCGTGCGCAGCAGATGAGGGCTGCCGCCCATCATGGCGCGGACCTGCTCGTCGATGGCCTTGGTGGTGATCACCGGGCTGCGGTCGCCGTTGTGGAACAGGTCGTTCTGGCGGCTGATCTCGAGGATGTCGGCATGCTTCGTGGCCACCCAGAAGGGATCGAAGCCGTCGATCACCGCCTGGCCGAACGGCTCGTTGGCCCGCAGCCAGCGGTAGGTCTCGTGGATCCGGCCATCGGCGTAGGCCGCGGGGGTGACCAGCGTGTTCGCATGGTCCGCAGGGATGCGATGGTCCTGCCTGGTCATCACGCTCATCGCGCTCATCCGTCACCGGCTGACGCGAGGTCAGCGCAGACGACGCCTCCCGTTTATCCTTATCTTGGCCGTCAGTTGATACCCGCGGGCGCCGGTCGGCAAGACTGACGGCGCGTCAACCGCGGGACGCGGGAGGGAGTGGCATGCTGACGCGGGGCGACGACTATCCGATCCACCAGACGCCGGAGCCGATCGCCTATGCCGGTTCGGACCGCAACTTCTACGACCGCTACTTCTTCAACGCCTATTCGCCGGACGGGAGCCGGTTCGTGGCGGTGGCCTTCGGGATGTACCCGGCGCTGAACGTGGCCGACGCCCATGTGTCGGTGCTCGCGGACGGGGTGCAGCGCTGCCTGCACGCCTCGCGCATCCTGAACCTGGAGCGCATGGAGCTGTCGGTGGGGCCGATCCGCATCGAGGTGCTCGAGCCGCTGCAGCGGCTGAAGGTGACGGTTGACGGGTCCGAGGGGATCGCCGCCGAGCTGACCTTCGAGGGGCGGGCCTTCCCCATCGAGGAACCGCGGTTCGTCAAGCGCAACGGGCCGCGGCTGTTCATGGACTACACGCGCCTGACCCAGAACTGCTTCGTCTCGGGGTGGGTGGAGGCGGACGGCGAGCGCTGGGACGCCTCGGGCTGGCTCGGCACGCGGGACCGGTCCTGGGGCATCCGCCCGGTGGGCGCGCCCGACCCGCAGCCGACGCCCGGCGGCCAGGTGGCGGGGTTCTTCTGGCAGTGGACGCCGGTGAACTTCGACGACCGTTCGGTCTTCTTCCACGTCAACGCCGACCCGGACGGGACGCCCTGGAACACCCGGGCGGTGATCCTCCCGGACGGGGCCGGGCCAGAGGGCGGGATCCACATCGAGGGCCCGTCCATGGCCGTGACCCTGCGCCAGGGCCTGCGCCATGCCGAGCGCGGGACCCTGACCTTGCCGGCGGGGGACGGCGAGGCCACCCTGACCTTCTACCCGATGGCGACCTTCCTGATGCGCGGCATCGGCTATGGCGGCGAGTGGCGGCACGGGGCCCTGCAGGGCGAGCTGAGGGTGGCGCGGGAGGACATCGACGTGGCCGCCGCCGACATGGCCGCGCCCGAGAACCTGCACATCCAGGCGATCTCCCAGGTGAGGATGCAGGTCCCGGGTGAGCCGGAACGCCAGGGCGTGGGCGTCTTCGAGCAGCTGATCCTCGGGCCCTATCGGCCCTATGGCCTGGGCTAGCCCAGCACCTTCATCATCCGCACCGCCGCCGGCAGCATCAGGGCGACCAGCAGGGCCGGGAAGATGAACAGGATCAGCGGCACGGTGAGCTTGGCGGAAAGGCCCAGGGCCTTTTCCTCGGCGCGGAGCATCCGCTTCTGGCGC
Source organism: Pseudomonadota bacterium (assembly GCA_023412655.1). Classification (GTDB taxonomy): domain Bacteria; phylum Pseudomonadota; class Alphaproteobacteria; order Caulobacterales; family Caulobacteraceae; genus Phenylobacterium. The sequence goes on from JAEYNH010000030.1 coordinate 30,604, forward strand.
ATGTCCTGGGAGAAGACGTTGAGCGTCTCGCCGAGGCTGGTGCCCATCTCCTCGGCCTGGCGCAGCATGGTGGCGAGGGCGCGGGCGTCCTCGATGCCGAGGCGGTCGGCGAAGGCGGCCCAGGCGTCCTTGCGCGCCCGGCCGGCCCGGAGCTCCAGCACCAGGAAACGCAGGTGCACAGTGAGGGTCGGATAGCGCCGCTCCAGCTCCTCGGTGACGCGGGTGACGGCCGCATCGAGCGAGAGCCCGGCCTCAACCGACGCCACCAGCAGGTCGAGCAGGTCGGGGAAGCCGTCGGCGTATTCCCGCTCCCGGGCGGCCTTGCGGCTCTTGAGCACCTGGTCCGGGCCGTAGAGGGCGACCAGGGACAGGCCGACGGCGAGGGCGAGGCCAAGGAGGTTGCCGCTCTCGGCCCCGATCATCATCGGCAGGGTGGCCAGCACGCCCAAGGTGGCCGCGGCGATCAAGGCGGCCTTGATCCCCAGGAAGATCACCGGCGCCTCGCGGCTGTAGAAGCCGGCCTGCATCAGTCGGGAGCGCAGCAGGGAGACCTTGGCTGGGTCGCGGACGGCGCTCTGCTGGCCCAGGCGCCGGACGGTGGAGAGCACCTGCTCGGGCAGCAGGCCGGCAGGGCGGCCCGACGTGACATCGGCTCCGCCGCCGGCGATCGCCCCGGCCAGACGGCTACGGCGAAGGGCGCGCACCCGCAGCTCGGCCACGCCGAAGACGGCAAGGCCCGCCGCCGCCCCCCCCAGCAGCAGGAGGCCGAGGCCGTAGATGATGGCGTCGAGGGTCATGGCCGTCAGAGCCTCATGTCGATCATGCGCCGCATGACGAGGTTGCCCAGGCCGATCCAGGCGACGAGGCCGAGCATGGTGTATTTCACCGCCGGCTCATGGATGACGTCCCCATAGAACTTGGGCGAGATCAGCATGATCATGCCCACGGCGATGAAGGGCGCGGCGGTGAGGATCGAGGCCGAGGCGCGGCCCTCGGCCGAAGCCGCCTTGATCTTCAGCCGCATCTTGTGCCGCTCGCGGATGGTCGAGGCGTTGAGCTTCAGGAGGCCGGTGAGATTGCCGCCGGTGCGCTCCTGCAGCCGCACGGTGGCGGCGAACAGGTCCACGTCGGGATGTTGGCAGCGCTCGGCCATGCGCTCGATGGCCTGCTCCAGGGTGGCGCCGTAGGAGATCTCGTCGGCGGCCATGCCGAATTCCGTGCCGACCGGATCGGCCATCTCTCGGCCCACCAGGGCGATGGCGGTGGGCACCGGGTGGCCCGCCTCCAGGCTGCGGACGATGATCTCGAGGGCCTGGGGCAGCTGGAAGCCGAGGGCATTGGCCCGGCGCTTGGCCATGAACCTGAGCACCAGGATGGGCAGGCCGACGCCGGCGCCCAGGGCCCCGGCGGGCACAAGCCACGGGTTGCGGCTGGCCAGGCCCGCCCCGGCGCCGCCGAGGATGGCGGCCAGGGCGGCGTAGGTCAGCCACTTGCGCTGGTCGTAGGCCAGGCCGGAGGCGACGATCAGGTCGGACAGCTTGCGCAGGGCCCCGCTGTGGCGGTGACCGGCGGCGGTGAGGCCGCGCTGCTTGCGCAACTCCACCACCAGGGCCTGGATGCCGCCGTCGACCTTCTCGGCCACCTTCAGCCGGCGATTCACCACCCGCTTCTGGGCGGCGTTGGAGAAGATGCCGATCAGCCCCTGCGCGGCGGCGAACACCGCGGCGAAGACCAGCACCAGGAAGATGGCGTTGGCGTCGATCTGCATGTCAGGTCAGCGGCTTGGAGGGATCGAAGTTGGCCACGTCGTAGGGGATGCCCCGGCGCAGCATTTCGTCCAGGCAGCGGGGGCGCAGGCCGCTGGCGCGGAACTCGCCGTGCACCGCGCCGTCGGCGGCGGTGTGGGTGCGCACGAAGGTGAAGATGTCCTGCATCTGCACGACGTTGCCCTCCATGCCGACGATCTCGGTGACGTAGGTCACCTTCCGCTTGCCGTCGGGCAGGCGCATCACCTGGACGATGAGCCCGACGGCGGAGGCGATCTGCGCCCGCATGGCCTCGGGGCTGATGTTCATGCCGCCCATGGCCACCATCTGCTCCAGGCGGCTGATGGCCTCGCGGGGATTGTTGGAGTGGATCGTGGCCATGGAGCCTTCGTGGCCCGTGTTCATGGCCTGCAGCATGTCGAAGGCCTCTTCCGAGCGCACCTCGCCCAGGATCACCCGGTCGGGACGCATCCGCAGGGCGTTCTTCACCAGCTCGCGCTGGCGGATCTCGCCCTTTCCCTCGATGTTGGGGGGACGGGTCTCCATGCGCACCACATGCGGCTGCTGGAGCTGCAGCTCGGCGGCGTCCTCGATGGTGATCAGCCGCTCGCCGTGACTGATGGCGGCGGAGAGGGCGTTCAGCAGGGTGGTCTTCCCCGAGCCGGTGCCGCCCGAGATGACGGTGGAGACCCGGGCCCGGACCGCGCCGTAGAGGAAGTCGGACACGGCCTGGGGCATGGCCCCGAATTCCACCAGCTTCTCCAGGGTCAGCGGCTTCTTGGAGAACTTGCGGATCGAGACCGAGGCGCCGTCGATGGCGATGGGCGGGATGGCGGCGTTCACGCGGCTGCCGTCCGGCAGGCGGGCGTCCACCATGGGTTGGCTCTCGTCGATCCGCCGGCCGACGCCGGCGACGATCCGCTGCACGATGCGCAGCAGGTGGTCGTTGTCGCGGAAGTGGACCGGGGTGAGCTCCAGCTCGCCGCGCCGCTCCACATAGACCTGGTAGGGGCCGTTGATCAGGATGTCGTTGATCGACTCGTCCTTCAGCAGCGGCTCGATGGGGCCAAGGCCCACCATCTCGTCGTAGATCGATGCGCCCAGCTCCTCGAGTTCGGCGGTGTTGAGGGCCATGCGCTCGGCGCGGGCGAACTCCACCACCTGGCCCATGACCTGGCGGCGCAGCTCGGCCTCGTCCAGCTTGTCCAGCTTGGCCAGGTCCAGCTCGTCGATGAGCTTGGAATGCAGGCGCAGGCGAAGGTCGAGCCGGTGGGCGTCGGCGGCGGGCGGGGCCGGACGGGAGGGCGTGTCCTTAGGGGCAGCCGCCGCCTTGGCCTTGGGCTGGGCGGCGACGGCCGGGACGGGTGCGGGCGCCGGCGCCACGGCGGCGCGGGCGAGACTGAAGCGTCCCATCAGGCCGCCCTGGCGTTGCGCGCCGGCGCCCCGGCCAGGCGATCGACCAGCAGCTGCACGTCCTTGACGATCTTGGACTTGGGTCGGTGCTGGGCGATGGGCCCGCCCAGGTTGGCGGAGGCCGCGGCGGCCTCCCAGTCGGAGCTGACGCCCGCCTCGGCCTTGCGCTGCAGGGCGCGCTCGGCCTCGGCCATGGACGGGGCGGGGCCGAACATGCGGCTGGCCAGGCGGTTCAGCACGATCCGGGGCTTCAGGCCGGCGCCCAGGGCATGCTCGATCTCGTCGGAATAGGCCCGGGCCGCCAGCAGGGCGGGGACGGTGAGCTCGGAGATGACCAGAACCTCGTCGCACCCGGCCAGGGCCTCGAGGGTCCACGGGCGGCGGTGGCGCGGCACGTCCAGGATCACCCAGTCGTAGCATTCGCAGGCGACCTCCAGCATCCGCAGCACGGCCTCGCGGGAGACCGCATCGAAGGCGCCTGGGTCACGCACGCCCGCCAGCAGGTCGAGCTGCTTGGAGATGGGGGTGATGAAGGCCTGCAGCATGGCCGCGTCGAGACGCTCGGCCGCCTGGCCGAAGTCGGCGAGGCGCATGGCGGCCTGGGCCCCGAGATAGGCGGCGGCCGCCCCGTCGGCGAGGTTCAGGTCCACCAGGCAGACGCTGCGTTCGGTCTTGGCGCGCGCGGCGAGGGCGGTGGCGATCTCGATGGCCAGGGTGGTGGCCCCGGCGCCGCCGACCGCGCCGCTGACGGCCCAGCAGCGGCTTTCGCCGGAGGGGGATTGCGGCGCGGGCGCGGGACCGGCAGCGGCGAGCAGGCCCTGGACGGCGGCGGCCAGCTGCTCGCCGGTGAACGGCGCCTCCAGCACGTCGGAGTGGGGCAGGCGCAGCAGGTTGCGGACCAGGCCGGTGGGCAGGCTCTCGCCCAGCAGCAACACCGGCGGGCAGGCCTTGAGCCCGGACAGTGTCTTCACCGCCGCAGCCAGGTCGGGCGCCTCCCACGCGTCGGCGTCGATCAGCACCAGATCCCGGGGAACGGCGCCAAGTTCGGCGAGCTGGGCGACGGAGCCCATCTCCAGGTCGGCGCCGGCGAGGGCGCCCTTGGCGTGGGGCGCCAGGGCCTGGCCCAGCGCCAGGATCCGGCGGCCTTGCAGCAGGGGGCGTCCCATCAAAGCGTGTCCTCGTGGGTGATCGGCTTGTCCAGGGCCTTGCCCTCCAAGAAGAGCGCCGCATCGCCGGGCTCGCGGCCCGGCGGAAGGCGGGTGGCGGCGGCGGTGGTCAGGTCGGACTGGGTGGCGAAGCGGGGAGTGACGATCACCACCAGTTCGGTCTCCGCCTTCTTCCAGCGGGCCGAGCGGAACAGCGCGCCCAGCACCGGCACGTCGCCCACCCCCGGCACCTGCCGCAGGGCGTTCGTGTATTCGCGCTGGAACAGGCCGCCGATGGCCAGGGACTGGCCGTCCTTGAGCTCGACGACCGTCTGGGTGCGGCGGACGATCAGGCCGGGGACGGTGAAGCCCTGCACGCGAAGCGAGTTGGTGAAGTCCAGCTGGCTGACCTCGGGCTCCACCTCCAGGCGGATCAGGCCGTTGTCCTGGACCACCGGCTTGAAGGTGAGCTCCACCCCGTACTTGCGGAACTCCAGGCTGATCAGGTCGTCCCGCTGGGGCACCGGATAGGGATATTCGCCGCCCGCATGGAAGGTGGCCGTCTGGCCCGGTATGGCCACCAGGTTCGGCCGCGCCAGGGTGCGGATGACGCCCTTCTCCTCGAGGGCGCTCAAGGTCGCCTCCAGCCGGACGTTGCCCCAGCCGCCGCCGAAGGACGCCACGCCCGCCGGCGGGCTGGCGCCGATCAGGCCGCTGCCGATGCCCACCGCCCAGGATTCATTGCCCACCGCGGCCTGGACGCCGATGTCCCGCAGGGCCGAGCGTGTGGCTTCCAGCACCCGCACCTCCAGGATCACCTGCTGGGACGCGCGCACCGAGACCCGGGAGATCAGGCCGTCGGGAGCATAGCGCTGGGCGATGGCCTCGGCCTTGTACTGCACGCCGGTGTCCGAGACCTCGCCGGTGAGCATCAGGGCCTCGCCGAGGTTGCGCACCCGCAGGGGCTCGTCGGGAAAGGCGGCGGCAAGGTCCTGCTGCAGGCCCTCGGCGTCGTAGCCGACGCGGATGTCCAGCACCTCCTGCAGCCGTCCGCCGGGGCCATAGACCAGCATGTTGGTGGAGCCGAACTCCAGACCCTGGACGTAGAAGCTGCGGTCCGAGGTCGCCGTCACCTTGGCGATTTCGGGCTGGGAGACGACGATGCGGGCCGCCGGCTGGCCGAGACGGAACGACAGCGACTTGTCCCTGGGCACATGGATGGAGCGCCGCGGGGCGGGCTCGCTGCGCAGTTCCTGGGCCGGAGCCGGCGACGGGCAGACGGCGCCGGCCAGGGCGACGGCGCAGGCGATCGCGCGGAGGAAGGTTCGGGTCATCAGCATGGGCGCCTCAGGTGGTCGTCGGCGCGGCGACGGCGGTGGCGGCGGTCGGGCGGGGCTTGCGATCGCGCTTCACCGCCTCGCCTTCGACGACGAGGATGCCGTGGGCGGCGGGGGCTCCGCC
>JAEYNH010000067.1 GCA_023412655.1 Pseudomonadota bacterium
ACGGCACGCGGTTCAGGTAGCCGTAAACGTAGAGCTTCAGCAGCGTCGCCGGATGGTAGGCCGGCCGGCCCGTTGTCGCCGGCGTCACCGCAAAGCCCAGGTCCGCAAGCTCCAACTCATCGACGAAGACGTCGATCACCCGTGCTGGATTGTCCTCGCCGACGTAGTCGTCGAGGCAGCTCGGTAAGAGCGTCGGCTGCCTGCGATCCTCACCCTCGACGAAGCGGCTCATCCTAGCGCCTCCGACATCGTGATGTCAGGAGTCTGAGCTGCTTCGCGGCTGTTCGCAGCCTTGGAGTTGGCAGGCGACTACTATCCCGCTCCCTTGGGCCGTCGACGGCGCCACCGCGAGAGAGCCATCAGCACTGCGCCAAGAGCGACTAGGATCGCGGCCAGCGTCGCACCGGCTACCGCCCACCCATGCTCCACATCGCCGTCGCCTGGGGAAAGCGCCGTTGGAAGCTCGAATATCGCCAACGCGATACCGACGATTAGCAGGAAGGCCCCGGCGATCCTCATGCACTCATCTATTCGGCATCGAGTCCGGTTCGCACTGTGTTTTTACACAGCCTCAGTCAGCAGCCGTCCTCTTCGCGCCCCCGAAAGGACGCGCAGCGGGGGACCCTGGAGAAGGCCGGCTATGCGGCGATGGAGACGGACTTCGTCGGTCGGTGCGCGCGTCCGGCCTGTGTCGCCTGAGCTTCGGGCGCAGGGTGGCGGCGCTGGCTTGAAGCTTCAGAGCCATGGGTGGCGGGGTTCCCCCCTTGAGGAAGCGGCCGCGGCGTGGGTTACGCGCCCCCTCCGGCCCTTTGGGCCACCTCCCCCGGAGGGGGAGGAGCTGTTCTGGGGCGGGCGTTGGCGTGCCTGCCCTGGCCTCGGCTTGGATCCCCGCCTGCGCGGGGATGAGCGGTGGAGGGTGGCCGGGAGGCCCGAGGCCGGCGCTGGCCCGGTTTCAGGGGCGGGGGTGGCGGGGCTTCGCCGGAGGGGAGCGGCCGCGGCGTGGGTGGAGGCCGCCTCCGGCCCTTCGGGCCACCTCCCCCAAAGGGGGAGGAGCTGTTTGGCGGCCGGCCGCGCGGTCAGAACTGCGCCGAGAGCGACAGCAGAACCCGCCGGCGGCGCGGGTCGCCGTACTCGCTGAAGCCGAGGTGCTGGGAGGTGGCGACGATCGGCGGGGCGCGATCGAACAGGTTGAGGACCGACAGGCGGGCGTCGAAGCCGCCGCGCGGCTGGAGCCCCAGCGGCAGGGTGAAGCGCCGCGCGACGCTGAGGTCGACATAGGCCTGGGCCGGTATGCGGACCCGCCCCTGGGCGCGGACCAGGGCGGCCTGCTGCTCCGCCGAGCTCGTCGCGTAGCTGACGTGATAGGCCCCAAAGTACTGGACGTTGAGGTCGAAGGTGGTGGGGCCCGACGCCCATTCGAGCCCCCCGTTGCCGCGCCATTCCAGGGGGCCCTGTAACAGGTTCACGCGATCGGTGCTGCGCACGCCGGGTTGCCGCTGGTCGAAGGTCGGCTGCCAGGTGAGCGCGCCGTAGAGCCGCAGATCGCCGGGGCCCACGTCCGGGAGGCGCCAGTCGAGCCTGGCGTCGACCGCCTCCACCAGGGTGCGCCCGACGTTGGCGCTGGCAAAGTCGAGGCGCACCACCGGGCCGACCGTGAAGCCCGCGGCGCGGTCTTCCGCCGTGGCCGCCGCCCGGATCACCCGCTCGGGATATTGCGCCTCCGCCGCCAGCAGGCCGGCTGGGTCGAACGGGTAGATCGCCGGCTCGTGGGAGACCTCGATGCGCGAATAGTCGACGGAAAGCCTGGGCCAGCGCCCGCCGTCCGGGTTCAGGACAGCCCCCGCCGTGGCGCTGCGGGCGCGGGCCGGGCCGACGCGCTGGGATCCGGCCAGGAGGTATTCGACCGGCCCCTCCGTGCCGACCGGTCGGCCGCCGCGCAACGGATCCGGGGACCCGCCGATCACGATCAGGTCCGTGGACAGCGCCTGCAGATGACGGAAGGTGGGCGGCCGCTCGCCGGTGGCGAAGCTTGCCCGCAGCAGGAGCCCACGGGTCGGGGTCAGGCGCGCGCCGGCCGTGAAGGTGGCGCCGCCGTGGGTCACGGAGAAGCGCTCGTCGGAGGTGACGGAAAGGACCGCCTTGGCCGCTTCCATGGCGATGCGGTCGTATCGCGCGGCCAGCTGCAGCTCGAGGCCGCGCAACAGCGGGTTGGCGGCGTCCGCGGCGCCGACGGGCGCCCGGATTTCGGCATAACCGGAATGAACCCTCTGCGCCCGCGACGACAGGGGGATCGGGAAGCCGAGCAGATCGAACTCCGCGTCCTCGATGCGATCCCTGCCCGCCTCGCCGGCCAGGGTGAGCGTCAACGGACCGCCGGGCAGGGACCGCACCGGCCCGGAAGCCCGCAGGGAGGCATAGCGCAGGACATTGCGCAGCCGGTCGTCGGCCGCCGTCTCCGGTTCGACATAGGCGGGCAGCGCCGCGACCAGGTCGGACCAGTCGCCGAATGGCGCAAGCAGGCCGTCCCGCACGGCCCAGGCCACCGTGCGCCGGCGCGCCTCCCGGCGCGGGTTGCGGAGCCGGGTCTCGCCGATGCTGTAGTCGGCCGCGCCCTTCCAGCCGCGGCCGAGGTCGAGGATCACCCCGCCCGTCAGGCGGCCGACATCGTAGACATAGGCGTTGTCCACGTAGCCCGTCCGGTGCGGAAAGCGGACCCTGATGTTCTGTCCGAACGGATTCGCCGCCCTGTCCGCGCCGATGCTGATGTCGCCGGGGTCGTCGGCGCCGCGGAAATGGCCGCGATTGCGCGCGTAGAGACCATCGACGAACACCTCGACATCGGGCGTCAGGCGATGGCGGATGTTGAGCAGTCCCGAGGTGACGGTGGGGGCGGCGTTGAGGTGGCCGCGGGCCCCGGCGAGGTCGTCGCTCGGCGCCGTCGGCAGCTGGCCGGCGTTGGCCCGCAGGAGCGCGCCCGCCTCGGCCGGCGTGCCGGTGAAGCCGATGGGCAGGTAGGTGTACCGCGAGCCGATCGCCCCGCCGCCATAGGCCGCATCGAGCGACAGCTCGCCCTCGAGGCTCACCACCGAGATGCCGTTGCGGGTGGTGATGAGGTCCTCGACGTAGCCGTCCGGATCGTTGGCGAAGGCCCGGCGGGCGGCGCGCTCCCGGTAGTCCCGCTCGCCGACGCGCAGGGCCGAAGCGCGCCGGTGCGCGACCACGGCCATGATGTCCGTCGCCCCGTGGTTCGGCGTGAAGCCCAGCCGGGCCTCGATGCGCGCCTCCTCGGCGTCGCCGCGGCTGGACATCCCGCCCGCCAGCGTCAGGTCCGCCCCCCGGTAGTCGCGGCGCAGGACGACGTTGACGACGCCGCCGATGGCGCCTGGCCCGTAGATGCCGCCGGCCGTCGTGGTCAGCACCTCGATCCGTTCGATCGCCCCCAGCGGGATGCCGCTGATGTCCGACTGGTTGAAGTCCAGGCCGATGGTCGGCGCGAGCGGCATCCGGCGGCCGTCCACCAGCACCAGGGTGGACGTGGGCCCCAGCCCCCGCAGATCGACGGAGGAGCGGGTCTCCGCGGTGGTGATGCTGAGCGGCGCGGCGACGGCGTTGGCGCTCTCCCGGGTCCGCATGAGCTCGTCGATGTCGGACCGGCCCGAGGCGTCGATCTCCCTGCGGCCCAGCACGCGGTAGGGCTGGATGTCGTTCTCGGTGCGACGGATGTCGATGTTCTGGGTGCGCCGGCCGACCACGAGCAGCTCCGCCACCGCGCCATCGCCGCGCTCCGCCTCGGAGGCCGGATGCGCCCCGGCGATGGGGAAGAGCACATAGGTCCCCTCGGGGGTGAGCCGGTAGCCCACGCCGCTTCCCGCCAGCAGCCGCGCGAACGCCGCTTCCGGGCTCATCCGGCCGCGGACCCGGCGGGCGCTCTTGCCCCGCACCAGGCGCCGGTCGAACAGCAGCTCGACCCTGGCCTGCCGCGCCAGCTCGTTCAGCGCGCTCGCCAGCGCGCCTTCGCGCACGTCGATGGCGATCACCGGCGCGGGGGGCCGCCGGGGGGCCCCCCCCCCCCCCCCG
>JAEYNH010000083.1 GCA_023412655.1 Pseudomonadota bacterium
GCCCGACCGCCATCCGGCAGGTCAGTCGCGCCACCTCGGCGGTGAGCGCCCGCCGCCGTTCCGGGTCATCCAACAGGCTGATCCGCAGCATGCTCGCCGACACCATGTGTCCGATGATCCAGGCGTCCGCCTCCGGCATCGGCAGGTCCAGCCGATCACCGCCGGTGGCGCGAATCTCCTGGGCCAGGCGGATCAGCCGCTTCTGGCCCTCCACCACCGCCGGAAGGCGGAACAGCTCCGGGGCCTGGACCGCCAGGCGGGCGAACACCGCCCGCTCCTCCACCAGCACGGCCAGGCCGCTGAGAAGCAGATGCTCCAGGCCCTCCTGCTCGCCCAGCCTCCGCTCGAGGCATTCGGCCAGGGCCCCTCGCATGGCCTCCAGGAGCCGCTGCATCGCGCGCACAGCCAGGGCGCCCGCCACCGCCTCCCGGTTGGGGAAGTACTGGTAGAGCGTCCCGACGCTCACCCCCGCCCTCTGGGCGACCGCGAGCGTCGTCAGGCCGCTGTAACCCGCTCGCTGGATATGGTCCGAACAGGCGTCCAGGATGGCCTCGACGGTGGCCACCGCGCGCTGCTGGCGCGGCAGTTTCCGCGGTTGCAGCGCCACAGTGGGCCGCCGCCTGTAGGCGATGCTCGTCGCCGCCCGTCCCACGTCTGCCCTCCCCTTTAGCTGACGATCTCCTCGCGCAGCGTCCGCCGGGCCATCGGCGGCGCCCCGCCGGACGACAGGCCGCGGCGGGCCCGCAGGTCGCTGAGCAGGCCCCGGACCACCAATAGGATCAGCGGATAGCGCCGGCAGGCGCGGGCGGGCAGCGCGGCTGCGCCCGTCTCCGCCGCGAACGGCGAAACGCCCGGCTCGGTCGCCTGGACGGTCATCGCGTTCCTCCCGCGCCGCCTGTGCCGACGGTCGCCTCAGCGGACGCTATATCGCGCCCTAGGAATTCACAACGTAGCTCAGTTCACGCGCCGGTCCCGGCCGGCCCAGTAGGGTTCGCGCAGTTCCCGGCGGAGGATCTTGCCCGAGGCGTTGCGTGGGATGGCGTCCACGACGTCGACGCTTTTCGGGGCCTTGAAACCTGCGATCCGGCTGCGCGCGAAGGCAATGATGTCCTGCGGGTCGACGACGGCGCCTGGCTTGGGCACCACCACTGCCTTCACCGCCTCGCCCCATTGCTCGTCGGGGACGCCGATGACCGCGACTTCCGAGACCGCGGGGTGGCCGTAGATCGCGCTCTCCACCTCGGCCGGGTAGATGTTCTCGGCGCCCGAGATGATCATGTCCTTCACCCGGTCGTGGATGAACAGATAGCCGTCCGCGTCGAGGTAGCCGGCATCGCCGGTCCGCAGCCATCCGTCGGCGTCCACGGTGTTCGCCGTGGCCTCGGCCTGTTTCCAATAGCCGGCCATGTTGGCGATCGAGCGGGTGGCCACCTCCCCGACCTCGCCTGCGGGCAGTTCGCGCCCTTCGGCGTCGATCACCTTGATCTCCACGCCCGGCATCGGGATGCCCGCCGCCCGCATTCGGGGATGACCGCCGGGATCATGGTCTTCCGGCGGCAGGTAGACGATGGTCCCGCAGGTTTCGGTCATGCCGTACTGCTGGACGAAACCGCAGCCGAACACCTCCATGCACTCGCGCAGCAGGTCGAGCGGGATCGGCGAGGCCCCGTACAGGATGTAGTGCAGGCGACTGAAGTCCACCGAACGGGCGCGCGGCTGGCGGACCACGATCTGCAGGGCCGCCGGCACCATGAACATCTTCGACACGCGGTCGTGCTCGATGAAGTCGAGCACCTTCATCGGGTCGAACTCCCGGGCCACCACGCTCTTGGCCCCATTCATCAGGCCCACCAGACCCCAGCCCGTCCCGCCGATATGGGCCACCGGCATGGCCACGAGACTGATGTCGTCCGGCCCCCAGGTGTTCCAGTCCATCTTGGCCTCGGCGGCGATGCGCCGGCCGCCGAGGATGTTCTGGTGCGCCAGCATCACGCCCTTGGGCCGTCCTGTGGTCCCTGAGGTGTAGAGCTGCACCGCCACGTCCCCCGGCGAGATGTCGAGCTCCGGATCGTCCCCCGCGGCTGCATCGCGCCATGCCTCGTAGAGCGGATGCTCGCTCCCCGGCTCCATGGCGATCACCGTGGGCTGGCGCTCGAGCAGCCTCGCGACCTCCGGGACGTGGCTCATCACCTCCGGCCCGACGAAGACCATCGGCGCTTCGCTGTCCTCGACGATGTAGGCCACCTCCGGCGCCGCCAGCCGCCAGCCGATGGGCGTGACGACCACACCGACCTTGGCCGCGCCGATCAGCAGTTCGAAGTAGTGGTCGCTGTTCTTGCCCACATAGGCGATCCGCTGCCCCCTGCGGACACCCGAGGTGGTGAGCGCATTGGCCACCCGGTTGGTCAGGCGGTCGAAGGCGGCGAAGGTGGTCCGTCGGCCTTCGAACTCGAAGGCGATCGCCTCGCCTCGCACACGCGCCTGGTAGCGGGCGATGTCCCCAAGGGTGGGCATCTGCTCGAAGTCGTTCTCGACAAGGATTTCGGCTTGTTCCATGCGGCCGAGTTGACCGACCCGCCGTCACGTCAAGCAAGCGCACTGGACGCAAGGCGGTGGGCGGCGACAGGATGATCCGATGATCGAGCGAGCCTTTATCGGCTCCGCAGCGGCCGTCCGACCTCGGTCTCCGCCGAGAGATGGCCCGCGCCACGCAGCCTGAGCCCGCCTGACGCAGGGGCAGAATAAAACCCGCTATAATGTTCGCAGCGCTGCCGCCTTGAGGCGTGGGAGGAGCCCTCATGCTGCCGCCGAGCGAATTCCAGACCCTTCGCTACGAGGTCCGCGACCACGTGGCCGTCGTCACCCTTAACCGGCCGGAGCGGCACAACGCCCTCAATCGGCGAGGCTATGACGAGTTCGAGGCGGCATTCCGCGCCGCCCAGGCCGACCCCGAGGTTCGCTGCGTGGTGATCACGGGCGCCGATCCGGCCTTCTGCGCCGGAGAGGACATAAAGGAGATGATGGGTGCGCCGCCGCCCCCTCCGCCGCCGCTCGCCACCGTGCGACAGCCTCCGACGCCGGCCGCCATGGCCGCGCTCAATTGCGACCGGCCGGTGATCGCCGCGGTCAACGGCGCGGCCGTCGGCTGGGGCATGGAGATCACGCTTTACGCCGACATCCGCATCGCCTCGGAGAAGGCGCGGTTCGCCGAGCTGTTCATCAAGCGCGGCCTGGTGTGCGACGTTGGCGGCTTCTACCGGCTTCCCGCCATCGTCGGACCGGCCAAGGCGGCCGAACTGCTGTTCACCGGAGATGTGATCGACGCCGCGGAGGCGCTGCGGATCGGCCTGGTCTCGCAGGTCGTGCCCCACGGTCAGCTCATGGACGCCGCTCTCGCCCTGGCGGGCCGCATCGCCGCCAACCCGCCGCTAGCGCTGCGCTACATGAAGGCGGGCCTGCAACGCACCGCCTATGGCGACCCGGAGGAAATCGGTAGCTGGGCGATCGAGACGATCCGCCGCCTGTTCCAGACCGAGGACCATCGGGAGGGCGTACGCAGTTTCCTCGAGAAGCGGCCAGCCGTGTTCACGGGCCGCTGATGACCTCGACGATCGCACCTCCGGTCCAGGACGTCCGGCCACAGCATCGTTTTGACGAGGCGGCGCTCCACGCCTTCCTGCGGCGGCATCTGCCGGAACTGGGGCGCCAGCTTGAGGTCCGCCAGTTCCAGGGCGGCGCTTCCAACCCGACCTTCCTGCTGACCACCGAAGGCCCCGACGGCTTGCACCGCTTCGTCCTGCGCAAGAAGCCGCCCGGCCAGCTTCTCGCCAGCGCCCACCAGGTTGATCGCGAGTACCGGGTGATGAAGGCGCTGGACGGTCTTATTCCCGTGCCCCGCGTGCGCGTCCTCTGCGACGACGCGACGGTGATCGGGGCCGCCTTCTATGTGATGGACTACCTCGAGGGCCGCATCTTCCGGGACGCCGCCCTGCCCGACCTGCCGCCGGCCGAGCGGGCGGCCGTCTACGACCAGCTCAACCTCACCCTCGCCCGCCTTCACCAGGCTCGCCCTGAGGCGGTCGGCCTTTCCGACTACGGGCGTCCCGGCAACTATTTCGAGCGCCAGATCGCCCGGTGGACCCGTCAGTACCGCGACGCCGAGACCGAGCCGAACCCCGCCATGGAAGCGCTCATCGCCAGGCTTCCTGCACGGATCCCCCGCGACGAGACCGTCTCCATCGCCCACGGGGACTACCGGCTCGAGAACGTCATGTTCCATCCCACCGAGCCGCGGCTGATCGCGGTGCTGGACTGGGAGCTGTCGACCCTGGGCCACCCCTTGGCGGACCTCGGCTACAACGCCTTCCTGTGGCGATCGCATTCGCCCGGCTGGGGCAGCCTCGACGGGGTGGATTTCGCCACCAGCGGCATCCCCACGGAGGCCGCCTATGTCGCGGCCTATTGCGCCCGCACGGGCCGCAGCGGGATCGAGGATTGGAACTTCTACGTCGCCTTCGCCGTGTTCCGGCTGGCCTCGATCTCGCAGGGCGTCTACCGCCGGGTCCTGGCGGGCAATGTGGCCAGCGACCGTCCGGCGGAGAACGGCGCCCCGGGCCTGGCTGCGCAGGCGCTGGAAATCCTGGAGGGCTGAACCGCTCCGGGCGGGCGCGCGGGAACGCTAGGCGACGACCGCTTCCCGCGGCACGGGGGCATAGCTCTCGATGAACGCCTGATGGCTGGGCAGCTTGGCGACGGTCCGGTCGATGCCGCCCTTCAGGTCCGACAGCGCCTGCTGCAACCTCTCCGGCGGCATCAGGGCCCCCATCAAATGGTGGCTGCGCGGACGTATCCTCTGGCCCAGCATGACCTGGAGCCAGGAGTCGATCAGGAACAGCTCGCCGGGCACGTGGTAGACCTGCGCCGTCTCCAGGAACAGTTCGATGCGCTCGGCGAGCGACTCCGGGATCTCCATGGTCCGCACCCGGTCCCAGTAGGGGGAGTCCGTCCGCTCCGTGGCGTTGTAGTGCAGGATGATGAAGTCGCGGATGCGCTCGATCTCCTGATTGGCGAGGAAGTTGAAGCGCTTCTCCAGGGCTGGGTTCAGGCCTGTGAACGGGAACAGCTGAAGCAGCCGCGTCACCGCGATCATGATCATGTGCAGCGAGGTGGCTTCCAAAGGCTCGATGAAGCCGCCGGCGAGACCGATGGCCACGACGTTCTTGTCCCACGCCTTGCGGCGACGCCCGGGACGGAACCGTAGCTTCCACGGCTCAGTCAGCTTCTCCCCCGGCAGCTGCTTGAGAAAGCTGTCCACCGCCTCGTCGTCGGACATGAATTCGCTGCAGTAGACCCAGCCGTTGCCCTCGCGATGCTGCAGCGGGATGCCCCATTGCCAGCCGGCCTTGTGGGCGGTTGCCCGGGTGAGCGGCAGGGGCGGCTCGGTGGTGCGGGTCTGGACGGCGATGGCTCTGTCATTTGGAAGCCACTGACCCCAGTCCTCGAAGCCGGCCTGCAGGGTCTGCTCGATCAGAAGCGCGCGGAAGCCGGTGCAGTCGACGAACAGGTCGCCCTCCACCCGCTCGCCGGATTCCAGCACCAGGGCGGTGACGTGACCGGTCTGCGGGTCCTGCTGCACCTGCTGGATCTTGCCCTCGACCCGGCGCACGCCCTTGTTCTCGCAGCGGCGGCGCAGGTACTGGCCAAAGCGCGTCGCGTCGATGTGGTAGGCGTAGTTCATCGGGAAGTCGTCGGCCGCGTAGAACTTCCCCTCCTCCGAGGCGCGCAGCTCCAGGCAGTAGTCCCCGAGATTCCCGCCGAACCCCTGGTCCTTCGCCTGCATCCACATGTGGTGGAAGTGGGCCATGAGGGTCGAGCGCCCCACCTGGCCGAACGCGTGGATGTAGCGGTCGCCAACCTGGCCCCAGTTCTCGAACAGGATGCCGAGCTTGAAGGTGGCGCCGGTCTCGCGGATGAACTCGCGCTCGTCGAGGCCCAGCAGCTGGACGAAGGTGCGCGCCGTCGGAATGGTGGATTCGCCCACGCCCACTGTTCCGATGGCGTCGGATTCCACCAGGGTGATGTCCAGCAGCCCACCCAGCTGCCCCGACAGCGCCGCCGCTGTCATCCAGCCCGCCGAGCCGCCGCCGGCGACCACCACCCTTTTCACGACCTGGTTCAGCATCTCGTTCCCTCCCGCCAGCCTTATCTGTTGAGGCGGTTCAGCAGCCGGGCGCGCAGGCGGCGCGCCTTCATCTCGTCCATGGGGCTAAGGTCGCCCCGCGCCGCCTCGGGCACATGGGCGCCGGCCGCGCCCGCCGGGCCGAAGACGTAGTGGTCGAACAGGGCCTTCCAGCCGGCCTTCTCATGCTCGGGGCGGTCCCTCAGGCTGAGCAGGGCGTGCAGCAGGGTGGTCTGGGGCGTGTCCATGAAGCCCGGCGAGGTGTTCCACCAGGTGTTCACAAGGACGTTGAAGCTCTCCAGCGCCTCCACTTGGTGCCACCAGAGCGCCGGGTAGATGAGCACATCGCCCGGCTCCAGTTCCGCCACCTGGGCGGCGGCCATCGCCTCGCGAAAACGCGGGAAGCGATCGAGGTCCGGATCGCGGAAGTCCACCAGGCTCACCACCTGGCCGCCGGGGGTCGGCTCCAGAGGCCCGGGATAGAGGTTCGACACCTGGTCCGGCGGGAACAGGGTGAAGCGGCGCCGCCCGACGGCGCAGCAGGCCATGTTGTTGGAAACGTCGTAGTGGGCCGCCGCAGTCGTGCGGTTGCCCATCCAGATGCTCACCGTCGGCGGCTCGGGTCCGAACTGCCGGGGATCGATGGCCAGGGTGTTTTCGCCGCGCAGGCCCGGCAGGTAGCCGTCCAGGTCGGTGGAGCCGATGTAGAGTGACGGAGCGTCGGGATCGTCCAGGCTCTCGGCCATGCGGTCGAGAAAGGCGCTGAGGCCCACCCGCTCGGCGCGGAAGTTCAGGCCCCTCATGGCCTCGTCGTAGAAGAAGCGCCCGCCGATCTCGGGCGGGCCGACGTAGCCTACCACCGGCTGCCCACCATCGTAGGCCTTCAGGTATTCCATTGCCGCACGGGGCGACTGGAGGCCCTGGCGCACCAGCGGCCAGTCCCGCGCAAGTCCCTTGAAGATTACCGGCCGCTGGCTCTCCACCAGGGCGTCCAGGCGCAGGTCCGCGGCGCGCGCGCCCCTCACCTCCTCCACCCTGCCGGCGGCCTCCATCACACCCCCGCCAGCCTTCGATTCTTGGCGTCCACCAGTCGCTCGACGTTTCCCAAGGACGAGAGCACGGCGTAGGCCGCCCGCAGCACGCCCGAAGCGTTCAGCCGCTCCAGATCGGCCCCACCCAGGGCCGCCAGCCGCTCATGCGAGATGGTGTAGACCCCGGGCAGGTCGTAGGCTTCCCGGTCGTTCAGCCCGATCTCGAGCGCCACCGGCTCGATGAGGTTGAGCTGGTCCAGGGCGGCGAAGAATGGCCGGCTCACCTCCAGGCCGTCGTATATCACGCCCAGCACCCGGGCCATGCGCTGCAGGTATGGGGCGTTGCCGCCGGCCGGCAGGAACAGCGGCTCGCCCTCTTCGCGACTGACCCGCGGATGGGAGAGGTCGATGTGGATCATCGGGCCGGCGGCGCTGCCGCCGACGCCAATCGAGAACGGGCCCCTCTGCAGCGAGGCGGGCACGTAGCGGGCGGTCCAGCGATCGCCGTCGATATAGAGGTTTTCGTCCCGGTCCAGACCCAGGAGCGCCACAGCCTGGTACTCGCCGTTCGCGTCCTTGCGGAAGAGGATCGGATACTCACGCTGCACGGCGTCGAACTCGGTGGGCAGGACCAGCGCCTGGTTCACCAGGTCACCGAACTCGGACCCGCACCGGGTGATCACGCGTAGATCCGCGTGGTCCACGTTGTTGAGCAGCACCCTGTGCGACATCCCACCTGCTCCGGCCGTGGCGCGGCAGGAGGTTGCTGCGATCGCAGCAACCTCCCGTCTCCCGACGCCAGCCTAGAACCCGTAACGCAGGCCGAGAAGGTAGCGCGTATCCAACTCTTGGGCGAACCACAGCTGGTGCGGGTCGCGGCCATGGGTCCGCAGCGTCTCGCCCAGGATGTTGATGGCTTCGAAGGACACGGCCATCTTGTCGTTGATGTTGTAGCTGACGTTCAGATCGAGCTGATCGAAGGGCTCGATGAAGACCGGGTTGCGGCTGTTGCCGCGGTTGGTCTGCGCCAGATACTCGTCACGCCAGTTCCACGCCAGCCGGGCCGATAGGCCGTACTTCTCGTAGATCAGCGTCACGTTGGCCGTGTCGCTGAGGCCGAGCAGCGCGAACTGGTCTTCGCCCGGATCCGAACCAATGTTGAAGCCCACGTCCCCGTCCACATAGGTGTAGGCGGCGGCGATGCCGAAGCCGGTGTCGCCGAAGAAGTGGGACCCCGCCAGTTCGATACCCCAGATCTTGGCCGCACGGGTGTTGATGGGCTGGGCGACCTGGAAGTTGAACAGCGGATCGGTCGGATTGGCCTCGATATCGATGGCGGCCAGGACCTGGTCGACGAAGCCCTGGTTCAGGTCGCCCAGGCCGCCGCCGGGTAGCGGCGCCCGATTGGCCTGGAACTGGCTTTGGGCCGCCGCGACGTTGCCGCCGTTCTGGATGATCAGCGCCGTGGCCGTGAAGAGGTTCACGTCGGTCTGGTCGGCGCCCACGTCGGAGAGGATCTGCCGCGCCTGGCCGGAACGAGTTCCCGGCGCGCCGGAACTCGGGTCACGCAGGTTGAACAGGCTCCGGTTGAACGTGCCGGTCCCCACGAAGTTGTTGACCCGCTTCTCGAACAGGCCCGCTGACACGAAGCTGCCGGGCTTGTAGTACCACTCCAGCGACACGTCGAAGTTGTCGGAGATCAGCGGCAGGAGATCCGGGTTGCCCGCGTTGCCGAGCGGTACGGCGCCATTGAGCGTCGGCCGGTTCGGCTGCTGGACCGTCTGGGCTGCGAACAGGTTGATGAAGTCGGGTCGGGCGATGGTCCGGCTGAACGAGGCCCGAGCCACGAGGTCAGGCCGCAGCTCAACCCGGAAGTCCAGGGCCGGGAGCAGGTTGTTGTACTTGCCCTTGCCCTCGACCGGCTCCTCCGTGTCCGACGTGTCGACGAAGAAGTCGTTGTCGGCGGTCCAGAGGATCGCCCGCGGCACCAGCACCAGCGAGCTGGCGTTCACCTTCGTCCGCTCGTAGCGCACCCCGGCCACCATGCTGGCAGGGAAATCCCCGAGCTGGGCGTTCCAGGTCACCTGGCCATAGGCGGCCAGGATCTCCTCGCCCACCTTGTTGTTGTTCTGGCCGCTAATGCTGATGGCGTTGCCCCGGGCCAGATAGACCGGCGAGAGGGCGTTGTAGAGCTCGATGGGATCGCCGCGGAAGGCGACGAGCCCCACACCGCTCTGCCGCGGATCCAGGTCCTTGAACTTGCAGACCATGCAGAACTCGGTGACGAGATCGCCGGCGTACTGCGAGATGTCGCGCGGATTGGAGATCCCCCAGGAGCCCAGGTCCTGCTGGGTGTTGATGTTGGACTGCCGCATGTTCGATTTGCGGTAGTCCAGGCCGAAGCCCACCTGGCTGCCGTTGTCGTCTAGCTCATAGGTGACGTCGGCGCGGATCTCCTTCACCTCCTGCGACTGCCGCTGCGAGAAGGTGCGGGCCACCTGGCTGCCCAGGTCCCCGACGTCCAATCGGCCATCGCCGTTGCCGCGCGGGGGGGCGTCGTTGATGGTGATCGACTGGATCGGGATCTTGCCGCTGTAGTCCACCGATTGCGCCGACACGACCGGGGCGCCCATGGAGAACAGGGTGGAGCTGGCGCCGTTCGAGGCCCCAGGCTTGCTGTTGGCCCGCGAGACGTGGCCGTCCACAGCGACCGTCAGCCTGTCAGTCGCCTGCCAGGTTCCGTTGAGGGCGTAGGATTCGAGGGTGTCGGTGTTGGCGCGGTACTGCTGCTCAAACCCGGCGTCCTTCGTGCCGCTCAGCGTCTCCTGCAGGTAGATCGCCGTGGCGACCACCGGGTTGTCGTCGAAGGTCACCTGGTCGAACGGCCGATTGAACCAGTTGCCCTGGTCGCTCCGGTGCTCGTTGGCCTTGTTCTTGGCGTAGAGCACGTCGGCGGTCACGGTGAAGTTGTCGACCGGCCGGTACTGCAGGGTCAGTTGCCCGTTCAACCGCTCCCGCTGGCCTTCCGCGAAGTGGTAACGGCTGTCGTTGGGGATCGCCACAAGGGTGTTGGGGTCCGCCGGGGCGTTGCCGATCTGGGTCAGGTTGTTCCTGCGGACGTAACCGTTGTCCGGATTGGCGAAGGCCGAGAAGGGCAGGATGTTCCAGTCGTTCGACGTGACGCTGCGGCTGGTGAAGTTCCGCTTCTGATAGCTGCCGAACACGGTGACGCCGAAGACGTCGTCCCCGGTGTTCCAGTTCACCAGGCCCGATATCTCGGGGGTGATCTTCGCCGCATCCCGCATGCTCTCGTCGACGCCGCTGTCGTAGAGCGCCTTGATCCCGACGCCGCCCGAGAGGCCGGAGACCTCATCCAGCGGGCGGCGCGTACGCACGTTAACGGTGGCGCCGATGCCGCCCGACGGGATCGCCGCGCGGCCGGTCTTGTAGATTTCCAGGACGCTCACGCCTTCCGAAGCCAGGTTCGAGAAGTCGAACGAGCGGCTGGTGCCGGCGGCGAAGTCCGCCCCCTGGTCTCCGCCCACGGTCGCCACGTTGGCGGTGGGCATTGTGCGGCCATTCAGGGTGACGAGGTTGAAGCCGCCGCCGAAGCCGCGGACCGTCACCTCGGAACCTTCGCCGTTGGTCCGGTTGATCGCCACGCCCGGAATACGCTGCAGCGACTCGGCGAGGTTGGTGTCCGGGAACTTGCCGATGTCCTCGGCGACGATGGCGTCGACGACGCCGCTGCTCTCACGCTTGATCTCCAGGGCTTCCTCAAGCGAGGCGCGGAAGCCTGTGACCACGATCTCTTCCACCGTGGAGTCGGTGGGCTGTTGGGCCTGCGCATGACCGGCGGCGAGGATCGCGGCGGACATAGCGAAGAAAGACGCAGACGTACGCAAGCGGTTCTGCCGCTTCATGGCTGTTTCCCCCAGAATTCGGGCACGAGATAGCTCTGCCTTGGTTGTTGGACGGCAGCATCTGGCGGCCCGCATACTTCGATCCGGGCGACATCTACTGCATTAGATCATTTACGTTAGCGGTATCATTACAACTCCAGATTGGTCAACTCAGAACGCTCACTTTTCGGACACACCTCAGGCCGACGG
This sequence comes from Pseudomonadota bacterium, assembly GCA_023412655.1. Lineage (GTDB taxonomy): Bacteria > Pseudomonadota > Alphaproteobacteria > Caulobacterales > Caulobacteraceae > Phenylobacterium. Next base: position 11,322 of record JAEYNH010000083.1, read on the forward strand.
GCAGACCCCGTCGTTCTGGTTGGGCGCCAGACGCAGTTCCCCGACCGAAAGCCCCAGTCGTCCGGTGCTGGTGATGGAGACCGGCGCCGTGACCTGCGTCAGGTCCTCACCGCCCTGCCGGAAGCAGGCCAGCTTCACCTTCACCGTCCGCCACTCGCCCACCGGGGCTGCGGCCAGCACGGCGTCGAGGGGCACGCTCGCGCGCCCCAGGCCGAGACGCACCCGCCCCGCCGGCGCCGCGTCCACGCGGTAGGTCATCTGCAGGGTGACGTCGCCGTTCGCCTGCCGGCTCAGATCGGCGGGCGGCCCAGCCACCCTCGCCTCGCCCTCGCCCTTCCAGACGAACGCCCGTCCCGCGCCCTGCTGCCCGCCGGCGTCCACCAGCGTCATGGCCAGGGTCCCGTTCGGGCTCTGCGTCGCGCTCGACCCGGCCTGCGCCTCCCCCCCTGCATCACGCAGCAGAAGCCGCCATGGCTGGGCGATGCCGCCGCCCACCAGATACCGATCGGGGTTCGCCACCGGCCCGGTGACGCCCGAGACCTCTGACAGCGGCCCCACCTGCCGGCGGTCGGCGTAGGTCAGGCCATAGCCGTAGGCGAACAGCGGATCGTACCCGGCGTCGCCCCGGTTGAGACTGTACTGGTCGGCGCGCTTGGGCCACGAGAACGGCAGCTTGCCGCGGAAATCGTGCCGCGCCTTGCCGCTGGCGTCGCCCACCAGCACGTCCGCCACCCCGCCGCCCTCGCTGCCGGGCAGCCACGCCGCCACGAAGGCGTCGGCCGCGTTCAATTCGGGATTCACCCACAGCGGGCGACCCGACAGGAACACTGCGACCACCGGCACGCCGGCCGCCTTGAGCCGCTTCATCAGCGCCAGATCGGTCTTGGCCCCAGGCTGGTATTCCAGGGTCGGCCGGTCGCCCATGAACTCGGCGTAGGGGTCCTCGCCGAAGACCACGATGGCCACGTCGGGCTTGGTGGCGAAACGGCCGTCGACGCTCAGCTCGGCCTGGCCGCCCGCCGCGCTCACCGCATCGCGCACGCCCGCCCAGATCGACTGGGCGCCCGGGAAATGCTCGGGCCGGTTGCCCGTGCCCTGCCAACTGAGCGTCCAGCCGCCGGTCTGTTTGCCGATGTCGTCCGCCCCGTCGCCGGCCACCAGGACCCGGGCCGAGCCGCGGATCGGCAGGACGCCGCCGTTGTTCTTCAACAGCACCAGGGATTCCCGCACGGCCTGACGCGCGATCTCCCGGTTGCGCGGCGAGCCCACCTCATCCAGCCGCCCCTCCAGGGGCCGCGGCCCGAACACGCCCGCCTTCACCTTGACCCGCAGGATCCGCCGCACGGCGTCATCGATCCGAGCCATGGGGATCTCGCCCGAGCGGGCCTGGGCCAGGGTGTTGGCGTAGAGCCCCTTCCAGCTGTCGGGAGCCATCAGCATGTCGACCCCGGCCTTCACCGCCTGGGGACAGCTCTCGTTTGTGCAGCCCTCGACCTGTCCGTGGGCGTTCCAGTCGCTGACCACGAAGCCCTCGAAGCCCATCCGCCCCTTCAGCACGTCCGTCAGCAGGCTCTTGTTGCCGTGCAGCTTGGCGCCCTGCCAGCTCGAGAACGAAGCCATGACGGTCATGACACCCGCGTCGATGGCCGCCGAATAGCCGGGGGCGTTCAGGCGGACGAGTTCGGCCTCGCTGGCCTTGTTGTCCCCCTGGTCCTTGCCGTTCTCCGTGCCCCCGTCGCCGATGAAGTGCTTGGCCGAGCCGGCCACGTGGCCCGACTTCAGCGCGGGCCAGCTCGACGGCGCCCCTTGCAGACCGAGCACCAGCTCGCCGGCATAGGCCGCTACGATCTCGGGATCCTCCGAATAGCCCTCGTAGGTGCGGCCCCAGCGGTCGTCGCGCACCACCGCCACAGTCGGGCCGAACGCCCAGTCCACGCCCACAGCAGCCGTCTCCCGGGCGGTGGCTTCCCCGATGCGGCGGATCAGCTCCGGATTGCGCGCCGCGCCCAGGCCGATGTTGTGCGGGAAGATGGTGGCGCCGACGACATTGCTGTTCCCATGCACGGCGTCGACGCCGAAGATCACCGGGATGGCCTCCCGGCCGGGCCGGGGCTTCAGGGAGGCCTCGCGGAAGGCGCGGGAGGTGGCCAGCCAGGCCTGCGGCCCGGAGCGGTCCGGCGCCCCCAGCGGCGGACTGTCGCCGCCCGCCAGGATCGAGCCCAGCGGATAGGTGTCGAAATCCTCGGGCCGCACGTTGCCGATGTCGGCCTGGATCAGCTGACCGACCTTTTCCTCAAGGGTCATGCGCCCCATCAGGCCGGTGACGAAGGCCTCGGTCTTTGGATCGATCAGGCCGGGGCTGCGCCCCGCAGGCCAGGCTTCGGGCCGGGCGACCGCGGATTGGGCCAGCACGTCGTGCGCGGCCATCATCGGGGCCGCGACCAGGGCGACGAAGGCGGCGCAGGTCATCAGACCTTGCCGCGTCTCCCTGGAAGCCACCCTGAAGACCATAAGCGACGCCCCCAGCCGCCCGTCAGGCCCGGCAGAAGAAGGAGGGCGCGGCGGTGGGGACGCCGCGCCAGTTAGGGGAAGAATCCGAGCGCAGGACAGGGTTCGAGCGCAGGGCGGGTACGGCAGGCGCGCGCGCAGGCGGCGCGGTGGGGCGGCTGGTCAATGTATTTCCTCCCGACCGGCTCATTGGCTCGGCCTGTTCGTTGAACGGGACTTTGCGGAAGCGTGACAACGCTGTCAATCATTTTCGGTAGCGCTACCACTCTCCGACTTCACGGCCTTTTGTCGCGGCCGGAGACGCGCTTCAGACCCGCGGCGGAGCGGTGGATTCGCGGATCACCACGTCGAACGGCAGCAGCCGCGTGGGCGGGTGGCCGGGCTTGGCCGGGTCCCACTCCCCATTGATCAGCATCTCCGCGGCGGCGGCGGCCATTTCGAAGATTGGCTGGCGCACGGTCGTGAGCGCCGGCGCCGAACTGACGGCGGCCGGGGTGTCGTCGAAGCCCGCCACAGACAGATCGTCTGGCACCGAGAGTCGCTGACGGTGCGCGGCGGCCAACACCCCGAGAGCCATGTCGTCGTTGCTGGCGAAGATCGCGGTCGGCCTGTCCCCTGACGCCAGAAGCCGGTCGGCGCACTGGTAGCCGGACTGGAAGGAGAAGAAGCCCTGGACGATCCGGTTGTCCCGGACCGGCGCGTTCCAGTCGCGCATCGCCTGCAGGAAGCCGTCGCGCCGCCGGTGGCTGGCGCCGTGGTCGGGGTGGCCGACGATGAATCCGATGTCCCGATGACCAAGTTCCAGCAGGTGCAGGGTCATTTCGTAGGCGGCCTGGTGATCGTCGATGCGCACCTGGGCGGCGCGTTCGGGATCCTGGTCCGGCGCGATGCGCACATAGGCGACGCCGGCCTCGTCGAGCGCCTCCAGCACATGCGCCCGATCCGTCACCGGCGGCGTCAGGATCGCCCCGTCGGGCCGCAGGGTGAGCAGCGTCCCGCGCGTGATCTCCGGAGCCACGGGCGTGGCCGATTCCAGGGGCTCGAGGACCAGGTGATAGCCGTCTTCCCGGCAACGGCTCACCGCGCCGCGTTGCAGGTCGCTGATGTAGTTCGGGCTGGGGTTGTCCCAGAACAGGGCGATCAGGAACGAGCGCGAGCCGGCCAGGCTGCGGGCCGACACGCTGGGCCGGTACCGCAGGCTCTCGACCGCCTCCAGCACGCGCTGGCGGGTCGCCGGACGAACGTTGGGCTCCTTGTTGAGCACGCGGGATACGGTCTTGATCGAGACCCCCGCCCGCTCGGCCACGTCATGGATGGTGATGGCGGCCACAGCTTCCCCGCGGGGCGCCGGAGAGCGCCCGTTCCCGCGCGCGAAGCTACGCCGCCCCGCAGGCGGCGCAAGCCCGCGCCTTGCCGGATCGGGGCGCCGACGGGCGGCGCCCCACACGCCGTCAGCCGTCCATGTCGATCTTGTGCACCCAGCCATACGGATCCGGCGCCGTGCAGCGCTGAATGCCGGTGAGCTGGTCGCGGAGCTTCGTGGTCACGGGACCTTCCGAGCCATCGCCGATCTTGAAGGCTCCGCCGGCATGGCGGATCTCCCCGATCGCGGCGAGCACGGCGGCGGTGCCGCAGGCGAAGGCTTCCTTGAGCCGGCCGCTCGCCGCGTCCGCCTGCCATTCGTCGAAGCTGTAGAGCCGCTCCTGCACGTCCAGGCCGGCCTCCTTGGCCAGGGTCAGGATCGAGTCGCGGGTCACGCCCGGCAGGATGGTGCCGCCTAGGGGCGGAGTGACGAGCGTGCCGTCGTCGAAGACGAAGAACACGTTCATGCCGCCCAGCTCTTCCACGTAGCGGTGCTCGGCGGCGTCCAGGAACACCACCTGGTCGCACCCGTTGCGGATCGCTTCGGCCTGGGCCACCAGGCTGGCGGCGTAGTTGCCGCCGCACTTGGCCGCGCCCGTGCCGCCGGGAGCCGCCCGCGTGTAGGCGTCCGAAACCCAGACCGTCACCGGCTTGGCCCCGCCCTTGAAGTAGGCGCCCACCGGACAGGCGATGACGCAGAAGATGTACTCCTGCGCCGGCCGCACCCCGAGGAAGGCCTCCGTGGCGATCATGAAGGGCCGCAGATAGAGGCTGCCCTCCCCGGTCGGGATCCAGTCCGCGTCAGTGCGCACCAGCGCCTCGATGGCGCCCAGGAACAGCTCCTGGGGGATCTGCGGCATGGCCATCCGGTCGGCGGATTCCACGAACCGGCGGGCGTTGGCGTCGGGACGGAACAGCACCACATCGTTGCCGCGGGTGCGATAGGCCTTGAGGCCTTCGAAGATCTCCTGGGCGTAGTGCAGGACCGCCGCCGCCGGATCCAGCTGAAACGGCTCGCGGGCCTTGACCTGGGCGTCGTGCCAGCCCTGCCCCTCCGTCCAGCGGATCGTCACCATATGATCGGTGAATACCTTGCCGAACCCCGGGTCCTCGAGCAGCGGCGCCCCCCCGGGGGGGCGCGGGGGGGGGGCGGG
>JAEYNH010000117.1 GCA_023412655.1 Pseudomonadota bacterium
CTGGCGGGGCGGGGCGGGGGGGCCCGCGCGCCCCGGGGCCGCCGCCCGCGCGCCGGCGGCGGTGGTGAAGTAGGGGATCTTGCCCATCAGCGCCGTGCGGCGGATCTCGAAGCTGTCCAGCAGCGACTGCTTGCCCTCGGTGGTGTTGAAGACCAGCTGCACCTCGCCGTTCTTCATGGCGTCGACGATGTGCGGACGGCCCTCCAGCACCTTCTTCACCACCTCGGCCTTCACGCCGTTCTCGATGAGGTAGGACGCCGTGCCCGAGGTGGCGAGGATGCGGAAGCCCTGGGCCTGGATGATCTTCGCGGCCTCGAGGATCCACGGCTTGTCCGCGTCCTTGACCGAGATGAACACGCAGCCCTGCCGGGGCAGCACCGTGCCGCCGCCCAGCTGGCTCTTGGCGAAGGCGCGGGCGAAGGCCGGGCCCGGCCCCTCGCCATCGCGGATCCAGTCGAGGCCCATGACCTCGCCTGTGGAGCGCATCTCCGGGCCGAGGATGGTGTCGACGCCGGCGAAGCGGGCGAACGGGAAGACCGCCTCCTTGACCGCCACGTGGTCGTATTCGCCGACCGAAAGGTCGAACTCGGAGAGCTTGCGCCCGGCCATAACCTTGGCGGCGATGGCGGCGAGCGGACGGCCGATGGTCTTGGCCACGAAGGGCACCGTGCGGCTGGCGCGCGGGTTGACCTCGAGGACGTAGATCCGCGGGGACTCGCCCTGCGGCTCCTCGATGGCGAACTGGACGTTCATCAGGCCGCGCACCTTGAGGGCCTTGGCCATGGCCTCGGTCTGGCGCTTCAGCTCCTCGATGGTTTCGGGCTTCAGCGAATAGGGCGGCAGCGAACAGGCGCTGTCGCCCGAGTGCACGCCGGCCTCCTCGATGTGCTCCATGACCCCGGCGACGAACACCTGGCCGGCGTCGTCGCAGAGCGCGTCGACGTCCACCTCGGTGGCGCGGGAGAGGTACTGGTCGATCAGGACGGGGCTGTCGCCCGACACCTGCACGGCGGTGGAGATGTACCGCTCGAGCTGTTCGTCGTCGCGGATGATCTCCATGGCCCGGCCGCCCAGGACGTAGGACGGGCGGATCACCACCGGGTAGCCCACCTTATGGGCGGCGGCGAAGGCCTCGTCGCGGCTGCGGGCCAGGGCGTTCACCGGCTGGGCGATCTGCAGCTTGTGCAGCAGTTGCTGGAAGCGCTCGCGGTCCTCGGCCAGGTCGATGGCGTCGGGCGAGGTGCCGAGGATCGGGACGCCGGCCTCTTCGAGGGGCTGCGCCAGCTTCAGAGGGGTCTGGCCGCCGAACTGGACGATGACGCCGATCAGCTCGCCGCGGGCCCGCTCCGTCTCGATCAGCTCCAGCACGTCCTCGGCCGTCAACGGCTCAAAGTAGAGGCGGTCGGAGGTGTCGTAGTCGGTGGAGACGGTCTCGGGGTTGCAGTTGACCATGATCGACTCCACGCCGATCTCGTCGAGGGCGAAGGCCGCGTGGCAGCAGCAGTAGTCGAACTCGATGCCCTGGCCGATGCGGTTCGGGCCGCCGCCGAGAATGATCGCCTTCTTCCGGTCCGAGGGCTCGCTCTCGCAGTCGGGAAGCTGGCCCAGGGCGCCGGTCTCGTAGGTCGAGTACATGTAGGGCGTGTCGGCGCGGAACTCGCCGGCGCAGGTGTCGATGCGCTTGAAGACCGGACGCACGCCGAGAGCGCGGCGCTGTTCGCGGACCTCCTTCTCGGTGAGGTGGGTCAGCTTGGCCAGGCGGGCGTCGGAGAAGCCCTGGGCCTTGAGGCGGCGGAAGGCGGCGGCGTCGGTGGGCAGGCCTTCGGCCGCGATCCGCGCCTCTTCCTTCACGATCGTCTCGATCTGGCGCAGGAACCACGGCTCATACGAGCAGGCGGCGTGGATCTCGTCGCAGGTCAGGCCGGCGCGGAAGGCCTGGGCGATGACCCGGAGGCGATCCGGCGTGGGCGTCCCGAGGGCGCGCAGGATGGCGGCGTGGCCGACCTCGGGGTCTGCAGCGCCTTCGATGGCGATCTCGTCGAGGCCGGACAGGCCGGTCTCAAGGCCGCGCAGGGCCTTCTGGAGGCTTTCGGCGAAGGTGCGGCCGATGGCCATGACCTCGCCCACCGACTTCATCTGGGTGGTGAGGTAGGGCTCCGAGCCCGGGAACTTCTCGAAGGCGAAGCGCGGGATCTTGGTGACGACGTAGTCGATGCTGGGTTCGAACGAGGCGGGCGTGGCGCCCGTGATGTCGTTCATCAGCTCGTCGAGGGTGTAGCCCACAGCCAGGCGGGCCGCGACCTTGGCGATCGGGAAACCCGTGGCCTTGGAGGCCAGGGCCGAGGAACGCGACACCCGCGGGTTCATCTCGATGACGACCATGCGGCCGTCGGCCGGGTTGATGGCGAACTGGACGTTGGAGCCGCCGGTCTCGACGCCGACGCGGCGGATGCAGGCGAAGGCGGCGGCGCGCATCAGCTGGTACTCGACGTCGGAGAGGGTCTGGGCCGGCGCGACGGTGATGGAGTCGCCGGTGTGCACGCCCATCGGGTCGAGGTTCTCGATCGAACAGACGATGATGCAGTTGTCCGCGGTATCGCGGACCACTTCCATCTCGAACTCCTTCCAGCCCCGCACCGCCTCCTCGACCAGCACCTCGCCCACCGGCGAGAGCTCGAGGCCGCGCTTGACGATCTCCTCGAATTCCTCGCGGTTGTAGGCGATGCCGCCGCCGCTGCCGCCGAGGGTGAAGCTCGGGCGGATGATGGTCGGATAGCCGACCTTGGCCTGGATCTCGAGCGCCTGCTCGAAGCTCCGTGCGACTTCGGCCTTGGGGCACTCCAGGCCGATCTCCTGCATCGCCACGCGGAACAGCTCGCGGTCCTCGGCCATGCGGATGGCCTCGCGCTTGGCGCCGATCAGTTCGACGCCGTACTTCTCCAGCACGCCGTTGTCGGCCAGGTCGAGCGCGCAGTTGAGCGCGGTCTGGCCGCCCATGGTCGGCAGCAGCGCATCGGGCTTTTCCTTGGCGATGATCTTCTCGCCCGTCTGCCAGTTGATCGGCTCGATGTAGACCGCGTCCGCCATCTCCGGGTCGGTCATGATCGTGGCGGGGTTGCTGTTGACCAGCACCACCCGGTAGCCCTCCTCGCGCAGCGCCTTGCACGCCTGCGCGCCCGAGTAGTCGAACTCGCAGGCCTGGCCGATGACGATCGGGCCGGCGCCGATGATGAGGATGG
>JAEYNH010000168.1 GCA_023412655.1 Pseudomonadota bacterium
GGGTCAACCTTGCAGCGTTATTTCAGATCATTCCCACCAGTAGGGCCCACGCTTGCGATCGCCGGTGACCACCTCGTTCATGGTCAGCGGGTCGTACATGCGGCCGCCCACCATCACCCGGTGCACCTTTTCCGAATTGCGGATGTCCGCCGTCGGGTCGGCGTCCAGCACCACCAGGTCGGCGAGCTTGCCGGCCTCCAGCGAGCCGATGTCGGCGCCCATGCCCAGGGACTTCGCCGGGACGATGGTGCCCGCCGCCAGGGCCTCCAGGGGGCTCATGCCGCCGCGCACGAACGACCAAAGCTCCCAGTGCGAGCCGATGCCCGTCTGCTGGCCGTGGGCGCCGATGGAGACCAGTACGCCGCGCTTGGCCAGCTTGTGCGCCTCGCGGGCGTTGTCGTCGTCCACATAGTCGCTCTCCGGCGCCAGCTGCCGGCGGGCGTTGTCAGCGGCGAGTTGGGCCGGCGGCAGGTTGGCCTTCAGCACCGGCTGCTCCCAGACGTTGGTGTGGGCCCGCCAGTAGCGGTCCCCGTCCAGCCCCCCGAAGGTGACCACCAGGGTCGGCGTATAGTGCGTGGTCGCCTGGCTGAAGTAGCTGAGCACGTCCTCGTACAGCCGCATCTGCGGGATGTTGTGCTCCAGCGTGGAATTGCCGTCGGCGACGATGGTCATGTCCTGGCCGAACAGCGCCCCGCCCTCGGCCACCACCTGCATGTTCTCCCGGCGGGCGGCCTCCACCACCATCATCCGCTGGTCGCGGCGCGGCTGGTTGTAGTTCTTCACGCTGTGCGCGCCCTGGGCCTTCAGCCGGCGCACGTGGGCCAGGGCGTCCTCCAGGCTGTTGATGTCGGCGTAGTTGCGCGGCGACTTCGCGCCATAGACCACCTCGCCGGTGGAGAAGATGCGCGGCCCGACGATCATCCCCGCCCGCTGCATCTGCTGGGCGGCGAACACCTCGGCGGCGCGGCTCGACGGGTCGTGGATCGTCGTGGTGCCGAGGGCCAGGTTGGTCATCAGCGACCAGTTCTGCTGGGGCACCAGCTCGTCCACCCCGTACGGCCCATGGGCATGGGCGTCCACCAGGCCGGGGATGATGATCTTGCCGGCCACGTCCACCGTCCGGGCGCCGGCCGGGATCTGCACCTGGGCGCGGGGGCCCACCGCGGCGATCCGGTCGCCCTGGATGACGATCACCCCGTCCTCGATGATCCCGCCGTCGGGACCCGCCATGGTGACGATGCGCGCGCCGGTCAGGGCCACGGTCCCGGTGGGCTTCACCGCCGCCACCTCGGTGGCCAGCGACACGCCGCTCCGCGGCGGTTCGAACTTCGGGGCGTCCTCCCCCGCCGGCGCCGTGCGGAACAGCGTGGGCGTGGCCACCGTGTAGACCGTCGGCCCCAGGCTCCAGTGCAGCTGCCCGCCGTCCTGCGACCAATGCATCCAGTTGGCGCCGCCATAGCTCGCCTTGGTCACCGGCAGCGGCCCGCCCTTCAGGTCGACCGCCACCTCCTGGTTGCCGGGCATCAGCGGCATGACATTGACTTCGTAGTTCTGCCGGAAGGCGAAGTGCCGGCCGTCGGGCGAGACCGCATAGTCGTTCACCAGATCGCCCTGGGCGTGGACGCGCCGGGCCTCGCCGTTCAGGTCGGTGGAGACCAGCTGCTGCTTGCCCTTTTCCGAGCCGATCATGAACACCCGGTCGTTCTCGGCGCCGAAGTGGGGCGAGCCCATGTCCCGGGCGATCCGTTCCGGCGTGCCGCCGCTGGCCGCCACCCGATAGACGCCGGGGTTCTCCGACCAGGCGCGGGCGGTGAGGAACCCGCCGGCGTTCTTCTCGAAGACGATGGTCCGGCCGTCCGGCGAGAACTGCGGCCTGGCGTAGTGGCCGGGCTGGCTGGTCACGTCCTTGGGCGTCCCTCCCGAGGCCGCCACCGTACGGATGCGACCGAGGCCGGCGTCCGTCCAACTCACGAAGGCGATGGTGCGCCCGTCCCGCGACCAGGCGGGCCACAGCTCGAAGCTGTCGTCGTTCGTCCGCGTCAGCCGCCGGGCCGTCCCGCCCGCCATGGGCTTCACATACAGCTTGCCCAGGCTCTCGTAGACCACCTGCCGGCCGTCGGGCGAGACCGCGGCGAAGCGGGTCATGCGGGTGACGAAGCGGTCGGGGGCGACCTCCACCTTCGGCCGCGGCGCGTCAATCACGGTGCGGGTGTCGTTCAGGCGGAACGGGATCACCTGGGCGCCGGAGCCGTCGGCGTTCACCCGGCGGATCTTGCCGCCGGCCCAGAACACCAGGCTCCTGGAGTCCGGCGTCCAGGCGAGGTTCGGATAAAGGCCGGCCACCGCCCAGGTTTCCTGCATGTCGGGGTCGAGGTCGGCATAGACCTTCCGCTCGACGCCTGAGCCCAGGTCCTTCACCCACAGCGCCGCCTTTGTCCGCTCGCGGCGCACGAAGGCGATGCTCCTGCCATCCGGCGAAGCTGCCGGCCGCACCGAGCCGCCCTCCCCGGCCACCGCCGTCGAGGTCTCGCCCGTGGCGAGCTCATAGCGCTCGATGTTGAACAGGTCGGTGTTGGAGTCCTGGGCGTATTCGAAGACCGGCCCAGGGGTGATGTTGCGGGTGAAGTAGATCGACTTGCCGTCGGGGGCGAAGGTCGGCTCGCCCAGTTCCTTCTGGTGCTGTTCGTTCGGCCGCTTGACCAGGGGCACGCCGCCGCCGCCCGAGACGTGGTACAGCCACACCTCGCCGGTGCCGAGCGAACGGCCGGTCGTGAAGTGCTTCTTGGCGGCGATGAAGCGCCCGTCCGGGCTCCAGCTGGGCTGGTTCAGCAGGCGGAAGTCCTCCTTCGTCACCTGCCGCTTGTCCGAGCCGTCGAGGTTCATCACCCAGATGTTGTCGCCGCCGCCCCGGTCCGAGGTGAAGGCGATGCGCCGACCGTCGGGCGAGAAGCGCGGCTGCACCTCCCAGGCCAGGCCCTCGGCGATCCGCGTCGGCGTCCCGCCGGTGATCGGCATCACATAGATGTCGCCCAGCAGGGCGAAGGCGATGGTGCGGCCGTCGGGACTGACGTCCAGGTCCATCCAGGTGCCTTCGTCCACATTGATCGGGACCTGGCGCATGCGGCCCACCGTGGCCGGGTTGTTCACGTCCCACCTGGCGGGCTTGCCGCTCGCCGGAGGGGCCCCGGCCGCACCCGTCTGCGCCGGCAGGTCGCGCCGGGCGTCGGGGTTGGCGGCCTGGTCCTCGGGTCCCTGGGTCGCCTGGACGGCGGCGGCGGGCGGCGGCGCCTGCTGGGCCAGCGCCGGCGAGATGCCGATGGACGCGGCGACGAACAACGCGAGCTTGGACTTCATGGACACCCCCTGTGGCGGCGTCATTGGTATCAAGCCAGGCCTTGCGCGCAACGGTGGTAAGCACGACCGTGTTCGCCACGAACTGGGAGAGTCGGGGAAAAATGATCCGTCAGGCCGCCGCCATCGCAGGCTGTTTCGTGCTCGCCGCCTGCGCGAGCGCACCTACCCCGGCGCCTGTCGCCGCCTCGGCCGATCCGCAGGTGCGCTGGGAGCAGGGCCAGGCCGCCTACCTCGCCTGGAACGCCCGCCAGCCTGGCTGGAAGACCACCGAGAGCGGCTTGCAGTACAAGGTGGTCAAGCGCGCCCCGGCCTCATCGCCTCGCCCGGAGCCGGGGGCGACCGTCACCATTCATTACACCGGGACCTTCATCGACGGGCGCAAGTTCGACTCCTCCCGCGACCGCAACGAGCCCGCCACCTTCGGGCTCGACCGCCTCATCAAGGGCTGGCAGGAGGGCGTGCCGATGATGCGGGTGGGCGAGCGCTGGCTGTTCGCCATCCCCGCCGACCTGGCCTACGGCGATCGCAACCGCGACCCGATCCCCAACGGCAGCACCCTGCTGTTCGACATCGAGCTGATCGCCATTCCCGGCGTGGGGTGAGCGGCTACCAGCCCTTCGGCTTGTAGCCCTTGGGCGCCTTGCCGTGCGTGCCGAGGCTGTCCCACCGGGCCTCCTCGGCCTTGTGGACGTACTGTTCGGCCACCATCCAGGCCTTCACCGGCCGCAGGGCGCCCAGGCAGCCGCCGAGGAGCGCGGGGATCACCACCGCGAACTGCGCCCAGATCGGCGGCTGGGCCATCACCGCCCACACGCCCCACAGGGTGGTCACGACCACGGCCACGCCGCTCATCACGAAGAACGCCGGACCGTCCGCCGGATCGGCGAAGCCGAGGTCCAGGCCGCAGACGTCGCACGCCGGGGCGACCTTCAGAAAGCCGTCGAACACGCGTCCCTCGCCGCAGCGGGGGCAGCGGCAGCGAAGGCCCGCCATCAGGGTCGAAGGCGTCTTGTGCTCGAACATCAACAGGCCCTTCCATACAATCGAGATTGCAATCCATACAATCCGCATATAATGTATGGATCACCCATGCCTGTGGCAAGTCCCGTCACCGACCGAACCGCCGCCGATCGCTGGCTAACGCGCGTCGGCTCCGACGGTCCCCTCTACCTCGCGATCGTCGAGGCCCTCGATGCGGCGATCCGTAGCGGCGAACTGCAGCCGGGCGACCGTCTGCCGCCGCAGCGCGCCGTCGCCGATCACCTGGGCGTCGACCTGACCACCGTCACCCGGGCCTATGGCGCGGCTCGTGATCGCGGCCTGCTGGAGGGGGCGGTCGGCCGCGGCACCTTCGTGCGCCGCCGCTCCGAGGCGGACGAGGCCGGCGTCGTCGACCTGTCCATGAACCTGCCGCCGCCGCCCGAGGGCCTCTCCGTCGGCCGCCTGCTGCAGGACACCGTGGCCGACGTGCTTCAGCGCACCGACGCGGCCACTCTGATGGCCTACCATCCCGGGGCGGGGGCCCTGGGCCAGCGGATCGCCGGCGCCCGCTGGCTGGCCCCGGTGCTGGGCGAGGTCGCCGCCGACCGGGTGCTGGTCAGTCCCGGCGCCCAGGCGGCGCTCGCGGCGGTGCTGGCCTGCCTCTGCCGGCCGGGGGATGCGGTGGTGGCCGAGGCGCTCACCTATCCCGGCTTCCGTGCGGTGGCCGCGCAGCTGGGCCTGCGCCCCGTCGCCTGCCCGGCCGACGCCGAGGGGCCCGAACCCGAGGCGCTGCAAAGGCTCTGCGCCGAGCATCGCCCGGCGGCGATCTACCTCGTGCCCGCCATGCAGAACCCCACCGCCACCACCCTCGGCCCGGCGCGCCGGCGGCAGGTGGTGGAGATCGCCTCGGCGGCGGGCGTCCGCATCGTCGAGGACGATCCCTACAGCCGCCTCTGCGCGGAGCCGCTCGCTGGTCTCGCCGCCTTGGCGCCCGAGAGGACCTTCCACATCGCTACCCTGGCCAAGTGCCTGACGCCAGGCCTGCGCATCGCCTATGTGGTCGCCCCGCCGGGCGAGGCCGGGCGGGTGGCCGAGGCCCTGCGCGCGACCGCCCTCATGGCCGCGCCGCTCATGGCTGCGGTCGCCACCACCTGGATCCGCGAGGGCGCCGCCGAAACCCTGCTC
>JAEYNH010000206.1 GCA_023412655.1 Pseudomonadota bacterium
GGCCAAGCAGGGTGCGGAGCGCCCGCGGCTCCTTGCGATGATCGCTGAGCGGGCTGCCTGCGTCGTCCATCGTATTCCTCCGTTTGGCCAACTGGCCGAAGGCTACGCCCGCAGTTCAGCCGCTGACAAAACGGAAAAGCCTATGGCGGCGAACGGAAACATCTATCGACGTTCGTCGAAATCCGAGAGCGGTTGGCCAGGCGCCGAGGCCCGGCTAAGACCTCGCCATGTCCCGGATCATCCTCTCTGCCGGCCCCATCGCCCGCGCCCGCAACGGCGTGATCGGCCGGGATGGAGCACTGCCCTGGCGATTGAAATCCGACCTGGCGCTGTTCAAGCGGGCCACCCTGGGAAAGCCAGTGATCATGGGCCGGAAGACGTGGGAAAGCCTGCCGCGCAAACCCCTGCCCGGCCGCACCAACATCGTACTGACCCGGGACCAAAGCTATGAGGCGCCCGGCGCCCTGGTAGTCGAGGAATTCTCTGAGGCGGTGCAGATCGCCCGAGAGCAGGCGGCCGAGGACGGCGTCGGCGAGGTCTGCGTCATCGGCGGAGCCTCGCTGTTCGAACTCGCCCTGGCGCGGGCCGGCCGTCTCTATCTCACCGAGGTGGACGCGGAGGTGGAGGGCGATGTGACCCTGCCGCCGATCGACGAGAGCCGTTGGCGCGAGGTCTCCCGGCAGGCCTATCCGGCCTCCGAAGCCGACGAGCACCCCTTCACCTGGCGGGTCCTTGAACGCCTCTGAAAAGAAGGCCGGGACGCCCGAAGGCGGCCCGGCGCCGAGGGGAGGACCAGGAACTCGAGCTAGAAGCCGAAGGTCAGCGAGGCTCCGTAGGTCCGGGGCTGGCCCGGGAAGCGGACCACCACGTTCGCGTTGCTGCTGACGGCGGTCCAATAATACTCGTCGGTGAGATTGCGGCCCCAGACCTGGAAGCGCCAGCGGTCATCCAGGCTGTGCACGCCCACGCTGGCGTTCAGAAGGCCGTAGGAGTCGATCTCGAAGCGCGGATCTCCTTCCAGGTCGGCGTGGCTATCGTCCTGCCAGCGCGCGTTGACCGCCACCTGTAAGCCTAGGTCGCCGGTCAGCTCACGGCTGTAGAGGGCGGTCAAGGCGGCCGACTTCTTGGGGCTGTAGAGGAACGGCGCGCCGTCGAAGTCCTGAGGCTGGCCGGCGGCGTTGACGCCCACGTAGTCCTGCACCTCGGTGTGCAGCAGGGTGCCCGAGGCGATCAGGGTCAGCTCGGGCGTGAGGCGCCAGGTCACCTCCCCGTCGAGCCCATAGGCCTCGCCGTTGGGCACGTTCTGCAGCCTCGAGAGTGCGGTGTAGATCGGGTCGGCGAAATAGACGCTGAGCTGCTTGTCCTTGTAGTCGTAGAAGAAGGCGCTGACATTCGCCTGCATCCGCCGCTCCAGGAGACTGGCCTTGAAACCCGCCTCGTAGGCGGTCAGCAGTTCCTGCTTCGCTGGCGCATTCTGGGTGGCGATGTTGGCCGCGTTAACCGGGGTCGCCCCGGCCTTGGCGCCCTTCGAGACCGAGGCGAACAGCAGCAGGTCGTCGGTGGGGGTCCAGTCCAACGCCACCCGCCAGGCGAGATTGTTCTCGTCCAGCTTCGACGTCACGAGGCCGAACTGTCCGGTCGCGGGATCGAAGGTGTTGCAGGCGTTGGCGACGATCTCCTGGGCGATCACGCCGTAGGTTTGGAAGTACAGCGCCCGATTCACGACATTGACGTTGGGCAGCATGCTGCCGTTGAAGTCGCGCGAGCAGCCTTCATAGTCCTGCTTGTCCTCCGTGTACCGGATGCCTGCGGTCAGCTTCAGGACATCAGTGAGCCGGTAATCGCCGTTGGCGAAGACGCTCCAGGTCTTGGTCTTGAAGTCGCCGCGGTCGACATAGGTCCGGAACGCCTGCGACATCTGCAGGGCCGTATAGCCCCCGCTATTAAAGGGTGTGGCCAGCAGGCCGGAACCGGCGAAGCGGATCAGGCCCACATTGGCGTTCTGGCCCAGCAAGGTGCGGTTGGCGTCGACGATCTCGTCCTTAGCGTAGTAGGCGCCCACCAGCCAATTGCTGCGGTCGTCGCCGCCCTCTAGGTGCAGCTCCTCCGAGAAGGATTCGATGTCGCCTTCTGCCCTCTGCAGCAGGATCTCGTAAGGCGCGCCGCTCCAGTCGGAGAGCGCACGGCGCTTGAGGTCGTTGTAGCCGGTCAGCGACACCAGCCGGACGTTGTCGGTCAGATCGTAGCCGACCCGCAGCTTCGCGCCGACGAAGGTGTTGTCCTCACGCAGCGGGCCGGCAAGGCCTGGGCCGATGCCGATGTCGACACCGCGGACCGACTCCGGCGCCCAGTCCGCGTGCTTGGCCTTGGTCGGCGGATTGGCCGCGATGTAACCGGCGATCCCTGGAGCCAGGAACGGACTACTCGCCGTGGCCGGCGTGAAGCCGATACCCTGGGCCACCACCGTATCCGACTGGTTCTCCCAGTAGATCACCGAGAGATCGACCGAGAAGCGGTCGCTGGGATTGAAGGCGAGCGAGCCGCGGACGGCCCAACGGTCGACTTCGCCCTGGCGTTCGCCACGGGTGTTGGAGACCTGCCAGCCCTTGCCGGCGTTCTCCGAGCGGAAGGCGAGGCGCCCCGAGAGTCCCTCGGCGATCGGCCCGCTGACGAAGCCCTCGACATTAAGGGTCTTGTAGTTGCCAACTTCGGCGGTGACCGAACCCTCGAAATCATCCGTCGGCTTCCGGGTGACGAAATCAATTAGGCCCGCGGTGGTGTTGCGGCCGTAGAGCGTGCCCTGCGGACCCTTCAGAACCTCCACCCGTTCGAGATCGAACATGGGGCCGGTCATCATGAACGGATAGGCATAGGCGACCTCGTCCACATAAGTGCCAACCGTGGACGTGGCCGAGAGGTTGATCGTGTTGAAGCCGATGCCGCGCATCGTATAGGTCGGCACGCCCTGATAGCTCTGGGACACGCTGAAGCTAGGCGCGAAGGCGCTGAGGTCACGGGTGTCGGTGACGTGCAACTGGTCCAGCAGGTCGCCGCGCACGGCCTGGATGCTCATGCCCACGTCATTGGCGCTCTCTTCACGCCGCTGGGCGGTGACGACGATGGCGTCGAGGGCGGTCGGCGGCGGGGGTGGCGGCGTCTGCGCCAGCGCCGTGGTGGCGCTCAGCAGGGCGAAGGTGGAAACGCCGAGCGTCAGGCGCGCGCGGGGGCGGTGAGCAAACATCTGGATCCCTCCTCTGGGCGCGCCTCTACGGGCGCGTCACCCGTCGACCGCGGATCAGCCGACGCGCCGGGAACCTGAGATGTTCGGAAATTCAGGACAAGCTATCGAAAATGATAGGTCAAGTATCCACGCACGCGGCTTCCGTAACAGTTGACGCCAAGGAAGATGAAGACCTGTCACTCGCCCGCGCACATCTTCCGCCACGTAAGCCCCTCTTCGGTCTTCACGCCGCCGGCGCCCTTGGGGCTATACTCGCCGGAAAACGACGGGAGGAAGAGGATGGACATCGAGCTGATCGCCGAAGGGCTTGAGTTCCCGGAAGGTCCGATCGCCATGACCGACGGATCGGTGATCCTCACCGAAATCAAGGGCCAGCGGCTCACCCGCGTCACGCCCGACGGTCGCAAGGAAACCGTCGTCGAAACGGCCGGCGGCCCCAACGGCGCCGCGATCGGGCCCGACGGCGCCATCTGGATCACCAACAACGGCGGCTCATTCGTGTGGCTCGAACGGGACGGGCTGACCATCCCCGGCCCAACCCCGCCGAGCCATACCGGAGGCATGATCCAGCGCTTCGACATGAACTCCGGCAAGCTGGAGACGGTGTACGACGCCTGTGACGGCAAGCGGCTGGTGGGTCCTAACGACCTGGTCTTCGACAAGTCCGGCGGCTTCTGGTTCAGCGACCACGGCTGCTCGACGGAGGACGGCCGAAAAAATGGCGCGCTTTACTACGCCAAAGCCGACGGCTCCCACATCAGCCGACAGCGGGACCACCTGATCTCGCCCAACGGCGTCGGCCTCTCCCCCGACGAGACGGTGGTCTATCTGGCCGACACCATGCTGGGCCGCCTCTGGGCCTTCGACGTGGCCAGCCCCGGGCAACTCGCAGAAAGCCCGGGCTTCGCCCCCGGCCGGGTGGTGTGCAACCTGCCGGACTACCAGCTCCTCGACAGTCTCGCCGTCGAAGCCTCGGGCAAGGTCTGCGTCGCCACCATCATCAACGGCGGGGTGACCGCGTTCGACCCGAATGGGGCGACAGAGCACTTCCCCTTCCCCGACTTCCTGGTCACCAACATCTGCTTTGGCGGACCGGACATGACCACCGCCTGGGTGACCGCATCCGGCACCGGCAGGCTCTACAAGGCCACTTGGCCCCGGCCGGGCCTGAAGCTGAACTTCAACGCCTGATGGCGCTCCGGCCCCGGCGCGCGGGTGTGCAGGCGGGATGGACGACCGGCGAAGTTGACGCCCCCGTCAGGTTTGATTGACTCGCCCTTCGTTCGCGATCATCGTTCACCGAGCGACAGACGCCGGCGACAGATCCGCGCCCTGAGGAGGAGCTTTCCATGGACGACGCCTCGATGGACCTGCAACGCGCCGCGCGCGAGGCGGCCTATTCCATGCCGCTTGAAGAGATCAATCCGGGCGATCCGGAGCTCTTCCGCAACGATACCATGTGGCCCTACTTCGAACGCCTGAGGAAAGAGGACCCGGTCCACTGGGGGGTTTCCCACCATGAGGAGATCGGCGGCTACTGGTCGGTGACCAAGTACAACGACATCATGGCGGTGGATACGAACCACGAGGTGTTCTCGTCCGAGCCGACCATCGTGCTGCCCGACCCGGCGGACGACTTCCGGCTGCCCATGTTCATCGCCATGGACCAGCCCAAGCACGACGTGCAGCGCAAGACGGTCCAGCCCATCGTGGCTCCGAACCATCTGGCCTACCTGGAACCGATCATCCGGGAGCGCGCCGGCAAGATCCTGGACGACCTGCCGGTGGGCGAGGAGATCGACTGGGTCGACAAGGTCTCCATCGAGCTCACCACCATGACCCTCGCCACCCTCTTCGACTTCCCCTGGGAAGACCGGCGCAAGCTCACCCACTGGTCGGATGTGGCCACGGCCGCGCCCGAGAGCGGCATTCTCGGGACCACCGACCCGGACGAGCACGAGGAGCGTCGACGCCAGACGCTGTTCGAGTGCGTCGACTACTTCATGCGGCTGTGGAACGAGCGGGTGAACGCCCCGCCGCGGCCCGATCTGATCTCGATGCTGGCCCATGGGGAGTCCACTCGGAACATGGACCGCATGGAGTATCTCGGGAACCTGATCCTGCTGATCGTCGGGGGCAACGACACCACCCGCAACACCATCTCGGGCTCGGTGCTCGCGTTGCACCAGAACCCGGACCAGGATCGCCTGCTGCGGAGCGATCCGGGCATGATCCCCAACATGGTCTCAGAGACCATTCGCTGGCAGACCCCGCTCGCCTACATGCGGCGCACCGCCAAGCAGGACATCGAGCTCGGCGGCAAGACCATCAAGGCCGGCGACAAGGTGGCCATGTGGTACGTTTCGGGGAACCGCGACGATGAGGTCATCGAGCGGCCGAACGACTACTGGATTCAGCGGCCGAACGTGCGCCGTCATCTGTCCTTCGGCTTCGGCATCCACCGCTGCGTTGGCAACCGCCTCGCCGAGTTGCAGCTCAAGATCATCTGGGAAGAGATCATGGCGCGCTTCCCGCGGATCGAAGTCGTTGGCCCGCCGAAGCGGGTCTACTCGTCCTTCGTCAAGGGCTACGAACACCTGCCGGTGGTGATCCCCACGCGCAACTGAGATGGAGGCGCGCGGGGCGTCCACCAGCCCCTAGATGACGCCCAAGGCCCGCATCGCCTCGGCGACCCGGACGAACCCCGCGATGTTGGCGCCCAGGACATAGTCGTCCTTGGCTCCGTACTCCTCGGCGGTGTTGGCGCACAGGTCGTGAATGCCGCGCATGATGTCCGCCAGCTTGGCTTCGGTCTGCTCGAACGACCAGCTGTCGCGCGAGGCGTTCTGCTGCATCTCCAGAGCCGAAGTGGCCACGCCGCCGGCGTTCGCGGCCTTGCCCGGCGCAAACAGCACGGCGGCGTCTTGGAACACGCGGACGGCCTCAGGCGTGCTGGGCATGTTGGCGCCCTCGCCCACCACCACGACGCCATTGGCCACCAGGGCGCGGGCGTCCTTGGCGGTCAACTCGTTCTGGGTCGCCGACGGAAGCGCGATCTCGCAGGGGACATCCCATATCGACCCGCCTTCGGCATAGCGGGCTCCTGGGCGGGCCTCGACGTACTCGGAAATACGGCCGCGGCGGACTTCCTTAATCTGCTTGAGCAGGACGAGGTCGAGACCGTCTTCGTCATAAACGTAGCCGTTGGAATCCGAGCAGGCGACGACCGTGCCGCCCAGCTGCTGCAGCTTCTCGATCGCATAGAGCGCCACATTGCCCGAACCCGACACGACGGCACGACGGCCCTCCAGGTCCTGGCCCCGGACGCCCAGCATACGCTCGACGAAGTAGACTGCGCCGTACCCGGTGGCTTCCCGCCGCGCGCGCGAACCACCGTAGGCCAGCCCCTTGCCCGTCAGGACCCCGGCCTCATAGCGGTTGGTCAGGCGCTTGTACTGCCCGAACAGGAAGCCGATCTCGCGGCCGCCCACGCCGATGTCGCCCGCCGGCACGTCGATGTACTCGCCCAGGTGCCGGTGCAGTTCGGTCATGAACGACTGGCAGAAGCGCATGATCTCGCCGTCAGACCGGCCGCGCGGGTTGAAGTCGGAGCCGCCCTTGCCTCCGCCAATGGGCATGCCGGTCAGACCGTTCTTGAACGTCTGCTCGAAGCCCAGAAACTTGATGATCCCAAGGTTGACCGATG
Organism: Pseudomonadota bacterium; assembly: GCA_023412655.1. GTDB lineage: Bacteria > Pseudomonadota > Alphaproteobacteria > Caulobacterales > Caulobacteraceae > Phenylobacterium. Next base: position 6,948 of record JAEYNH010000206.1, read on the forward strand.
GATGGAAGCGCAGGCCGCCCTTGTACGGTCCGAGTGCGGAGTTGAACTGAACCCGAAAGCCGCGATTGATCTGCACTTGGCCCGCGTCATCAACCCATGGCACGCGGAAGATGATCTGGCGCTCGGGCTCGCAAAGCCGTTCGATCAGCGCGTCGTCGGCCCAATCGGGGTGCTTGGCGATCACGCGGCCGAGGCTTTCCAGCACCTCGCGCACCGCCTGGTGGAATTCCGGCTCGCCGGCGTTGCGGCTCAGCACCTGGGCCAGGATCGGCTCCAGCTTCTCGTCGACCTTAACCACGCACTCGTACCTTCTCACTCTCGGCCGCAGGACGGCCCACTTGATCTCGGCTCGCGATCGACCGGCGGAGCCCACGCCGAAAACTGCGCACGGAATTTCGGCAACGTTCGCGGTTTGCCGCGCGGAAATTGCGCAGCCTGGAAGCTAATTCGCAAATTGGGGCATTTTATGCCGACAGCGCGCCCATGCCACGGCTAGCGCGCGCGGATA
>JAEYNH010000208.1 GCA_023412655.1 Pseudomonadota bacterium
GCGCCGTACTGCGGCGTGGGCAGCGGTCCGGCGGCGGGGGCGGGCGGCGCGGCCTCGGCGGCGGCGCGCTGCCTGTCCGCCTTGCGCTGCTTCTTACCCTGGACCTCGAAGCGGAAGAGGAAGTAGGCGGCGGCCAGGAGGACGCCGGCCACGCCCAGCCAGATCAGCCGGTTGTAGAGCAGCGGCCCCTCGAAGGCCGGCAGCAGGGCATTGGCCTCGGCGGGGGTGTAGTAGCGGGTGGCCAGGCTGAAGGCGGCGGAGCCGAACGGCTCGACGAGGGCGGCGATCTCCCGCCGCGCCGGATCTCGCAGCGCGCCGATCGTGATCAGGTACAGGACCAGGAAGGCGGCGACGCCCACATAGGTGGCCATCATCGAGCGCGTGGCGGTGGCCAGGGAGAAGAAGATGGCCGAGACCAGGAACAGGCTTGGCAGGCCGATCAGGAAATAGGCGTAGGCGTAATAGGCGGGATTGTTCGGCCCCAGCGTCTCGGGGTCGATCCATGGCATCACCGAGCCTACCAGGATGCCCAGGGGCACGGCGAGGAAGGCGAGGGCGGCGGCCAGATAGGCCCCGGTGAAGCGGCCGAACAGATAGTCGAACTTGCGTACGGGCGTGGATCGAATGAGGGGGCCGTAACCCGTCTCGTCGTCGCGCACGATGACGTTCGCCACGAACGCCGTCGAGACGAACATGAAGAACAGCGACATGACGAAGACCGTCTCGACGATGGCCCTCGGCGCGTTCTTGTGGACGTTGCCGCCCGAGCCGATCTGGATCTGGTCGACCGTCACCGAGGCGAAGACCAGGAGGAAGAAGATCAGGCCGGCGATCCAGAAGATCGGCTGGCGGATCTGATAGCGCAGCTCGAAGGCCGCGATCTTGCCGAACATGGGTGCGCGTCCTTCGGGATCAGGCCGCGCGCCGCGAGGCGGTGAGCGTGGAGAAGTAGACGTCCTCGAGCCCGCCTTCGACCGGCGTGAAGCCGGGGCCGGGGCTCGTCTCGGCCAGCACATGGACCACGGTGCGGCCGCCGGACAGGCGGGTGGAGATCACCTCGTGGGCCGCGCGCACGGCCTCGAGTTCGTGCCGGTCGATGGTCTTGGTCCAGATGCGCCCGTTGAGATCGGCCATGAGGGCGGCGGGGGCGCCCTCCTTGAGAATCCGGCCCGAAGCCAGGATGGCCATGCGTGGGCACAGGTCGGCCACGTCCTCGACGATGTGGGTTGAGAGGATGACCACCACGTTCTCGCCGATCTCGGCCAGCAGGTTCAGGAAGCGGTTGCGTTCCTCAGGGTCCAGGCCGGCGGTGGGCTCGTCGACGATGATCAGCTGGGGCTGGCCGATCAGCGCCTGGGCGATGCCGAAGCGCTGGCGCATGCCGCCCGAGTAGCCGGCCACGGCCTTCTTGCGCACGTCCCACAGGTTGACCTGGTGCAGCAGGGCCTCGACCGTCTGCTTGCGCTCGGCCTTGCCGGCGATGCCCTTCAGCACCGCCATGTGATCCAGCATGTCGTAGGCGTTGACCCGGGGATAGACGCCGAAGTCCTGGGGCAGGTAGCCCAGGGTGCGGCGCAGGCGCTCGGGCTGGGCGATGACGTCGATGTCGCCGAACCGGATCTCGCCCGAGGTGGGCGTCTGGAGGGTGGCGATGGAGCGCATCAGCGTCGACTTGCCGGCGCCGTTCGGCCCCAGCAGGCCGAACATGCCCTTGCCGATCTCCAGGTTGACGCCATCCAGGGCGCGCGTGCCGTTGGCGTAGACGTGCGTCAGGTTCTTGATCGTAAGCATGTATTTGCCACCCCTCGTTGCCCGGGAGGCTGCATCGGCCGCGTGACCGCCGCAAGTGAGCAGATTGTAACCTTGCGGTGGGGCTGCTCAGGCGCCCGGCGACGAACCGGCCACGACGCGGTGATGCCGCACGTGCTCGGGCCGGTCGAGCAGGAAGCGCTCGTCTTCCGGGTAGTAGACCGCGAGCTCCGGGCTCGGGCCGGCGAAGGCGCGGACGGCGTCCATGTCGGGCCACCAGGACAGGGTGGAGACCTCGCTGGTCCCGTCGCCCAGGTCGCGGAACACCATCTGCCAGCCGAGGTTGCCGGGGGTGGCGAGATAGGCGGCGCCGCCGGTGGCCTCGATATAGGCGGCGTATTCGGCCTCGTCGGCCGTCCGGATGCGGCCCGTCCACATCCGAAGGATCATCGGCCTCAGCCCTGCATCGGCGGCTTGAACAGGCCGGCGGGCGAGGCGGTGAAGATCTCGATCCCGGTCTCGGTGACGCCCACCGAGTGCTCGCACTGGGCCGACAGCGACTTGTCGCGGGTGACCGCCGTCCAGCCGTCGGCGAGCAGCTTCACCGGGTGTTTGCCCAGGTTCACCATCGGCTCGATGGTGAAGAACATGCCGGGCTGGAGCACCGGGCCCGTGCGGGGCTGGCCGAAGTGCAGGATGTTGGGCGCGTCGTGGAACACCCGGCCCAGGCCGTGGCCGCAGAAGTCGCGGACCACCGAGCAGCGCATGCTCTCCACATAGGACTGGATGGCGTAGCCGATGTCGCCCGTGGTGGCGCCGGGCTTGGCTGCGGCCAGGCCGCGCTCCAGAGCCTCGTAGGTGATGTCCACCAGCCGCCGGGCCCGGGGGGCCACGACGCCGACGCCATACATGCGCGAGGTGTCGCCGTGCCAGCCGTCGACGATGACGGTGACGTCGATGTTAGCGATGTCGCCTTCACGCAGCACCCGATCGCCAGGAATGCCGTGGCAGACGATGTGGTTGGGGCTGATGCAGGTGGTCTTGGTGTAGCCGCGGTAGCCGAGGCAGGCCGGGATGGCGCCGTGGTCGAGGATGAACTCCCGGGCCAGGTCGTCCAGCTTTTCGGTCACCACGCCCGGGACGACGTGGGGCGTCAGCATGTCGAGGCACTCGGCGGCCAGGCGTCCCGCCCGGCGCATGCCCTCGAAGTCCTCGGCGGTGTGCAGCTTGATCTGGCCGGTGCGGTGCTCGGCCTCGAGAATGTCGGTCATCGGATACTCGGGTGGCTTGGGGGCCTATGTCGCGATCGTAGCACGGAAATTCAACCGGGAGCGGCCTTCTGACACTGGAGCGGCCATCGGTGGGGCGGCGGGCTTGTGGACGGACGGGTCGCGTGTCAGCGTCCGGCCGCAAGTCCGAAGGGGATTTCAGACACTCATGCGTATCGCGACGTTCGCCCACCTGGCTGTGGGCGCGGCCTTCCTGGCGGGCGCGGCCCAGGCCCAGAGCCCTCCGAAGCCGGCCAAGCGGCCCTTCGAGGTGACCGCCCCCGGCGGCAACCGCACGGACGAATACTACTGGTTGCGGGACGACACCCGGAAGAACCCGGAGATGCTCGCCTACCTGAACGCCGAGAACGCCTATGCCGACCAGGTGCTGGCGCCGCTGAAGCCGCTGAAGGAGACCCTGTTCAAGGAGATCGTCGGGCGGGTGAAGCAGGACGATGCGTCGGTGCCCTACCGCGAGCGCGGCTACTGGTACTACACCCGCTTCGAGCCCGGTAAGGACTACCCGATCCTGGCCCGCCGCAAGGGCGAGATGAGCGCGCCGGAGGAGGTGCTGCTCGAGCAGAACGCCATGGCCGCCGGCAAGGGCTATTTCAACGTCGGCGCGGCGGTGGTCAGCCCCGACAACCGGCTGCTGGCCTGGGTCGACGACACGGTGGGCCGGCGCCAGTACGTGCTGCGGGTGAAGGACATCGCCACCGGCAAGGTGCTGACCGACACGGTGGAGAACGTCGAGCCGGACATCGTCTGGGCCGACGACAACAGGACCATCTTCTACATCGAGAAGGACCCGGTCACCCTGCTGTCCAAGCGGGTGAAGGCCCATGTGCTGGGCACGCCGGCCAGCGCCGACAAGGTGGCCTACGAGGAGGCGGACGACAGCTTCTACATGGGGCTGCACCGGACGCGGTCGGACAAGTACGTCTGCATCTACCTGCAGAGCACGGTCTCCACCGAGGAGCGCTGCGCCCCGGCGGCCAACCCCGCGACCTTCGCCGTGGTGGCCCCGCGCGAGCGTGACCATCTGTACCAGGCCGACCACCTGGGCGACCGGTGGGTGATCCGCACCAACTGGCAGGCGAAGAACTACCGGCTGGCGCAGGTCCCGGACGGACAGCTGGGCGACAAGTCGCGCTGGACCGACTTCGTGGCCCACAAGCCCGACGTGTTCATCGAGGGCTTCCAGCTGTTCGACGGCTTCACGGCCATCGAGGAGCGCTCGGGCGGGGTGAAGCGGCTGCGGGTGCTGAAACCCGGCGGGGCCTCGGAGTTCGTGGCGGCGGACGAGCCGGCCTACGCCATGGGCTTTGCGATGAACGCCGAGCCTGGGGTCAGCACCCTGCGCTACACCTACACCTCGCTGACGACCCCCTCGACCACCTATGAGCTGGACACGGCCACGGGGAAGCGGACGCTGCTGAAGCAGACGCCGGTGATCGGCTACGACCCCAGCCAGTATGTGACCGAACGCGTCTGGGCGCCCGCCCGGGACGGCACGAAGATCCCGGTGTCGCTGGTCTACCGGAAGGGCTTCAAGCGTGACGGGACCGCGCCGCTGTTCCAGTACGCCTACGGCAGCTACGGCATCTCCATGGACCCCAACTTCTCGCTGCCGGCGGTGAGCCTGCTGGACCGGGGCGTGGTCTATGCCATCGCCCACATCCGCGGCGGTCAGGAGATGGGCCGCCAGTGGTACGACGACGGCAAGCTGCTGAAGAAGGAGAACACCTTCACCGACTTCGTCGACGTGACCCGTCACCTGGTCGACCAGAAGTATGCGGCCAAGGGCCGGGTGGCGGCCATGGGCGGCTCGGCCGGCGGCCTGCTGATGGGCGCGGTCGCCAACATGGCGCCCCAGGACTACCGGGTGATGGTCAGCCAGGTGCCGTTCGTCGACGTGGTGACCACCATGCTGGACGAGAGCATCCCGCTCACCACCAACGAGTTCGACGAGTGGGGCAATCCGAAGGATCCCACATACTACCGCTACATGCTGAGCTATTCGCCGTACGACAACCTCAAGGCCCAGGCCTATCCGGCGATGTTCGTTGGCACGGGGCTGTGGGACAGCCAGGTCCAGTACTACGAGCCGGCCAAGTACGTGGCGCGCCTGCGGGACAAGAAGACGGACGCCAACCCGCTGGTCTTCCGGGTGAACATGGAGGCCGGGCACGGCGGCAAGTCGGGCCGCTTCCGCCGCTATGAGGAGATGGCGGAGTACTACGCCTTCGTGCTCGACCAGCTGGGCGTCAAATAGCGGACCGCGAAACTTCACCGTCCGCGCCACGTTGCCTCCGGGCAGGAGGTGGTGCGGACGTGAGGCGTATGTCATCCGTGGCCTGGGCGGTTGTCTGGGCGGTGGTCCTGGGCGTCGCCCTTGGCGGGTTCTTCGACGGGGTGCTGCTGCACCAGATCCTGCAGTGGCATCACCTGCTGAGCCTTGTGCCCGGCGCGGGCGATCTCGCCCGGCAGGTGCTGTGGGACGGCTGGTTCCACGCCCTGATGTACCTGGTGGCGGCGGTGGGCTTCTGGGGCCTGTGGCGCGCCAGCCGCCGGGCGGCGTCGGAGGGGCGGCCCCTCGACGGCCGGTCCCTGGCCGCGGGCCTGCTCGCCGGCTTCGGCCTCTGGCACGTGCTGGACAGCGTGCTCTCCCACTGGGTGCTCGGCATCCACCGGATCAAGCTCGACAGTCCCAATCCGCTGATGTGGGACCTGATCTGGTTCGTGGCCTTCGGCCTCGCGCCCCTGGCGATCGCCGCCCTGCTGTGGCGGCGGACCGGACCGCCGCTGGAC
>JAEYNH010000236.1 GCA_023412655.1 Pseudomonadota bacterium
CTGCTGATGGACGAGCCGTTCGGCGCCCTCGATCCGCTCACCCGCGACGCCCTGGGGGCCGACTACCGCGCCCTGCACGAGCGGCTGGGGCTGACCACCGTCATGGTCACCCACGACATGGCTGAAGCGGCCCTGCTGGCGGACCGGGTCGTCGTGATGAAGGCCGGCCGCATCCTCGCCGACGGCGCCCCGGGCGACCTGCTGGCTCAGGCGGCGGACGCCGAGGTCCGCGGCCTGCTCGAAGCGCCCCTGCGCCAGGCCCGCCGGCTGGAGGCGCGGTTCGGCGCCGGTGGGGCGGCATGACCGCCGGCTTCGCCGCCGCCCTGGAGCGTCTGCCGGAGTACCTCGGCTGGCACGTCCTGCTCAGCGCCTCGGCCCTGGCTTTGGGGTTGGCGATCAGCCTGCCGCTGGCGGTGGCCGCGAGCCGCAGCGCGCGGCTGCGCTGGCCGCTGCTGGCCTTCGCCGGCCTGATCCAGACAATCCCCAGCCTGGCTCTGCTGGCCCTGTTCTACCCCCTGCTGCTCGCGCTGTCGGCGGCCAGCAAGGCGGTGTTCGGGGCGGGCTTCTCGGCGCTCGGGTTCCTGCCCTCGCTGCTGGCCCTGACGCTCTATTCCATGCTGCCGATCCTGCGGAACACCGTGGCGGGGCTGGGCGGCGTCGACCCCGCCGTGCGCGAGGCGGCCGACGCCATGGGCATGACCCCCGCGCAGAAGCTGTTCCAGGTGGAGCTGCCCCTGGCCGCTCCGGTGATCATGGCGGGGATCCGCACCGCCGCCGTCTGGACGATCGGTGCGGCGACGCTGTCCACTCCGGTCGGCCAGACCAGCCTCGGCAACTACATCTTCGCCGGCCTGCAGACGGAGAACTGGGTGTTCGTCCTGTTCGGCTGCGTCGCCTCGGCCGCCCTGGCCCTGGCCGCAGACCAGCTGCTGGGGCTGGTCGAAGCGGGCCTTCGCCGCCGCCGCCGGGGCCTGGTGCTGGCAGGCGCCGCCGGCCTCGGCCTCGGGATCGCCGTGGCGCTCCTGCCCCTGGCGCTCGTTTCTGTCGGCCCCCCCGGCCGCGCCGCAGCTCCGGCGAGCTATGTGATCGGCGCCAAGAACTTCTCCGAACAGTACATCCTGGCCGAGCTGATGGCCGGCCGGCTGGAGCGGGCGGGCGCTCGGGTGAAGCGCAAGGACAATCTCGGCAGCTCGGTGGCCTACCGCGCCCTGGCCGCGGGCGAGATCGACGCCTACGTCGACTACTCCGGCACCCTCTGGACCAATGTCCTTGGCCGCACGGACAACCCCGGCCGCCAGGCGGTGCTGGACCAGCTCACCGCCGAGCTCGACCGCAGGGACCGCGTCCGCCTGCTGGGCTCCCTGGGCTTCGAGAACGCCTACGCCTTCGCCATGCGGGCAGACCGCGCCCGTCAGCTGCGCATCGCCTCCATCGCCGACCTTTCGGCCCAGGCCCCGCGCCTGCGCCTGGGCTCGGACCTGGAGTTCCTGTCGCGGCCGGAATGGAAGGCGGTCGAGGCCGCCTATGGCCTGAGGTTCCGCGGCGCCACCTCGTACCAGCCCACCTTCATGTACCGGGCCCTGGCCGGCGGGGAGGCCGACGTCATCTCGGCCTTCTCCTCGGATGGCCGCATCGCCGCCGAAGGCCTGGTGACGCTCTCCGATCCCCGGGGCGCCATCCCGCCCTACGACGCCGTGGTGCTGATCTCGCCCGCCCGTCGCGACGATCCGCGTCTGCTGGCGGCTCTCGCCCCTCTCATCGGCAAGGTCCCCGTGGAGGCCATGCGGGCTGCCAACTACAGCGTCGACCGGGACGCCGGAAAGGCCAGTCCCGCCCAGGCCGCCCGCCGACTGGAGACGGACCTCGGTCTTTAATCCCGCAAGGCTGCGACCCCGAAGCCGCCGACCCCCCGGCGGCAGGCCAAGCTAGGCAAGTCCTGCCCAGCGGTAGCGCTTCGTTAACCATAGCGACAGACTCTCGCCTGGAGCGGAGTCGGCCGCCCAATTTTCAGCCTTCCCTGAGGTTCATCCATGAGCGGCGCCGAGGTTCTGGACGTCGGACGCGAGGCCATCTGGCTGACCATCCAGCTCGCCGCCCCCGTGCTCATCGTGGGCCTGGTCGTCGGCGTCGGCATCGGCCTCCTCCAGGCCCTGACCCAGATCCAGGAAGCCACCCTGGTCTACGCGCCGAAGATCGTGGCGATCTTCATCTCGCTGCTGATCTTCCTGCCGCTGATGGGGGCTCTGATGAGCAACTTCATGCAGCATATCGCCGCCCGCATCGCGGCCATGTGAGGCGGGGCCGGCCGCCCCCATGGAATCTTACGCCACCGCCCAGCAGGTCTTCGCCGCCGGCCTGGTGTTCGCGCGCCTGGGCGCCATCATCCTTCTGATCCCCGGGCTGGGCGAGACCTTCATCCCGCCACGGGTGCGCCTGTCGTTCGCCCTGGCCATGGCCCTGATGATGTTCCCGGTGCTCGGCGCCGCCGCCCCGCCGCTACCGGCCACCACCGGCGCCATGGCCGGGGAGGTGCTGCGGGAGGTGTTCATCGGGCTGATGATCGGCGGCATCCTGCGCATCTTCATGATGTCGCTGTCCACGGCGGGTGAGCTGGTGTCGCTGGGCACCACCCTGTCGTTCGCCCAGACCGCCAACCCCATGCAGGCCCAGCCGTCCCCGACCCTGGCGACCTTCCTCGGGCTGATGGGGCTGGTGCTGATCATGGCCACCGATCTGCACCACATGTTCCTGACCGCCATGGTGCAGTCCTACGCCCTGTTTCCGTTCGGCCGGGAGCTGATGGTGGGCGACGCCGCCCAGCTGGCCATCCAGACGGTCAGCCGCTCGTTCGCCCTGGGGCTGCAGCTTGCCGCCCCGGTGCTGGTCTTCTCCCTGGTGTTCAACGTCGCCGTCGGCCTGGTCGGCCGGGTGATGCCCCAGTTCCAGGTGTTCTTCGTGGCCACGCCCCTGATCGTGCTGCTCGGCCTGACCATCTTCGCCCTCAGCATCGGGACCATCGGCCTCGTCTGGGTTGGGCGGTTCCGTGAACTCGTGGCGGCCTTCCTCGGATGAGCGAAGACGCAGCCTCCAAGACAGAAGAGCCGACACCGCGCAAACTCAGTCAGGCGCGGGAGAAGGGTGATGTCGCCAAAACCCCGGACCTGTCGCCCTTCGCCATCCTGGCCGGCGTTTCGGCCGCGGTGCTGTTCGGCGGCGAATGGCTGGCCCGGGGCCTTACCGAGGCGCTGATCCCCTTTCTCGCCCACCCCCACGACATCGCCGTCGACGGCCACGGCAGCATCGGCGTCCTGCGCGCCGCCGGCCTGGCGGCGGCCCCGGTTCTCGCGGTGGTGTTCGGGGTGGCCATGCTCTGCGGGGTGGCCGGCAACATCTCCCAGACCGGCCTGATGTTCACGGCCGCCAAGCTGAAGCCCGACATCAAGAAGCTCTCGCCGCTCGCGGGCTTCAAGAAGCTGTTCGGCCCCGACGGCCTGATGCAGTTCCTAAAGTCGCTGGTGAAGGTCGCCCTCACCGGCGTCCTCGGCTGGCTGATCCTGAACCCCTACCTGCCCCAGTTCGCCAACCTGCCGGCCCTGGACCCGATGGCCATGCTGCCCTTCGCCATCGAAATCCTGAAGCGGCTGCTCTTCGCCGTCGCGGCCCTGGCGCTGGTGATCGCGGGCGCGGACTGGCTGTGGCAGCGCAAGCGCTTCATGAAGAAGATGCGCATGAGCCGCACCGAGGTGAAGGACGACTACAAGCAGACCGAGGGCGATCCCCACGTCAAGGCGCGCCAGAAGCAGATCCAGTTCACCCGCGCCAAGCAGCGGATGATGCAGGCGGTGCCCGACGCCACGGTGGTGATCATGAACCCCACCCACTACGCCGTCGCCCTGAAGTACGAGGCCGATGAGACGGCCGCGCCGCTCTGCGTCGCCAAGGGCCTCGACAGCCTCGCCTTGAAGATCCGCGCCATCGCCGAGGAGGCGGGCGTGCCGGTCATCGAGGACCCGCCCCTGGCCCGGGCCCTCTACGCCGCCGTCGAGGTCGATGACATGATCCCGCCCGCCCACTACGAGGCGGTGGCCAAGGTCATCGGCTTCGTCCTCAACGCCGCCAAAAGCCGCCGCCGTGCGGTTGCAAGGCCCCTGTGACACAATGCCGATGACCGAATCGCCACGGGGAGCCATGGCCGAGCCGACGTCCAAACCGAAGGGCCGCTTCGATCCCCTCACCGGGGCCGCGGTGGCGTTCTTCCTGCTGGCCGTGGCCTTCGCCGCGGCGCCAGCCCTTGACGCCGGGCCCGCCACCCTCGCCAGCATGATGCTGCTCATCGGCCTGGCGGGCGTCTCCTGCCTCGGCCTGTTCGTCCTGCGCACCGGCGCCGAACCCGCTCCGGACAGCGATCAGGGCGCCGAGACCTTCCTGCAGGCCCTGGACGAGCCGGCGGCCATCGCCGCCCCCGACGGCAAGCTGGCCGTCGCCAACGCCGCTTGGCGCGAGGCCATGGGCCCGGCGCCGCGCCTGCCCAAGAG
>JAEYNH010000028.1 GCA_023412655.1 Pseudomonadota bacterium
CCGCCCCCCCGGGCCCCGCCCGAGCCCCCCCGCCCGCGCACCTCCTCCAGCGCGCCCCCCGCCCCCCCCCACGACCGGTGCGTGCGGAACCCCGGCGCGGCGGCCAGCGCGGCCATGGCGTCGGCGAACCGGGCGGTGACCAGCTCGGCCCCGGCGTCGGTGTGGACCCGCAGGTAGTGGTCCTCGGCCTCCACGGCGATCAGCCGCGCCGGCCGCCGCCGGGCCGACAGCCGGCGTCGGAAGGCGGCCGTGGGATCATCCCGCCCCGCTTCTGCATGGCCGTCGTCCGCGCGCGTCGCCGTCGACAGCCTGTCCAGGCTCAGCTGCCGGAGGGCCATGGTCCCCAGGCTCAGCACGAAGACCTGCAGCGCCAGCCCGGCCGGATCGAACACCCGCAGCGGCTCGCCGTACATGACGTGGTTCAGCAGCACCACCAGGCCGAAGATCGGCGGCGTCATCAGGGCGCTCACCGCCAGCAGCCGTCGCCAGAAGCCGGGCAGCCGCCGCCGCACCGGCGCGTCGAGGCCGATGCCGATGATCCCGCCGCCCACGATCAGGATCAGCCAGTAGGTCAGCCGCTGGCTCAACGGCATATCGGCGGTGGAATAGGGGCCGATATAGGCCACCGCCAGACCGACCGCCCCGAGCAGGGCCAGTTCGGTCGCCAGGCGTCGGAAGGAGGGCGGCGCGACTCGCATCACGCCCGGGACTGTGCCACCGGCGCCGCTCGCGCAGAATTGGCGCCGTTCACGGGTTTGCCCCTTCCGCCGTCCGTCCTCCCCGGCACCTTCCGCCCGTCTTCACGAACGAGGGGAGTTGCACGATGAGCAGCCGGATGGCCGGTCTGGGTTGGGGCCTGGCCGCGTTTCTCAGCGTGGCGGTCGCGTTGGTCTCCTACCGCTACGTGACCTACTCGGGCCTGCTGGCCGACAACGTCATGGCCAATGTGATGGCCCGGCCGTGGATCGCCGTGCACGCCGGCGGGGCCGCCACGGCCCTGCTGGTGGGCGCCTTCCAGTTCCTGCCCGCTCTGCGCCGCCGCCGGCGGCTGCACCGCTGGCTCGGCCGCGCCTACGCCGTCGGCTGCCTGGTGGGCGGCGGGGCGGCGCTCATCCTGGCGCCCACCGCCACCTCGGGACCCATCGCCTCGGCCGGCTTCGCCCTCCTGGGGGTGATCTGGATCTATGTCACGGTCCAGGGCTGGCGCTGCGCGGTGTCCCGGCGCTTCGAGGCCCACCGCCGCTGGATGATCCGCTCCTTCGCCCTGACCTTCGGGGCCGTGACCCTGCGCCTCTACCTGCCGGTGGGGCCGCTGCTCGGCGTCGACTTCGCCACCACCTATGTCGCCGTCGCCTGGCTGTCCTGGGTTCCCAACCTGCTGGTCGCCGAACTCTACCTCCGACGGAATGGCGGGCGTCAGCCATTGCTGCCAGACCCTGTCAGCAGCCGGGCGTAGGATGCCCCCAGGTTGGCGAACCCCCTGAAGGAGCGATGCCATGTCGGACGAACTCGTCTTCTACACCCACCCCATGTCCCGGGGCCGGATCATCCGCTGGATGCTGGAAGAGGTCGGCCAGCCCTACACCACCAAGGTCTTCGCCTGGGGCGAGAACAAGTCTCCCGAGTTCCTGGCCATCAACCCCATGGGCAAGGTCCCGACCATCGTCCACGGGGGCACGGTGGTGACCGAATGCGCGGCCATCATCGCCTACCTGGCCGACGCCTTCCCGCAGGCGGGCCTCGCCCCGCCGCCGGGCAGCAAGCTGCGCGGACCCTACTACCGCTGGCTCTTCTTCGGAGCCGGTCCCATCGAACAGGCCGCGGGCGTCAAGGCCCTCGGCGTCGAGGTCACGCCCGAGCAGGAAGCCTTCCTGGGCTTCGGCAATCCGAGCATGGTGTTCGACGCCCTCGAGACGGCCCTGAAGCAGGGCGACTACCTGGCGGGCGACAGCTTCACCGGCGCCGACCTCTACATCGCCTCGCATCTGGGCTGGGGCATGGAGTTCGGCACGATCGAGAAGCGTCCGGTGTTCGAGGCCTACGTCGCCCGCTGCAGCCAGCGGCCGGCCGAGCAGCGCGCCAACCAGATCGACGACGCGCTCATCGCCCAGATGGAGCAGGCCCAGCCCGAACCGGCTGAATGAGGTTCGAGGCTGTGCGGTAGAGGCCTCGAACGCCGCGACGGTCGCCCACGGCTCCCGTCGCGGCGCCTCCTCAGGCTCCCGCGCGTCCCACATCCTCGGCCAGCCGGCCGTGCAGTTCGCTCATGTGGTCGAAGTCGGCCTCGAACGCGCCCAGGCCCTGGGTCAGGCCGCGCAACTCGGCGATCAGGTCCTGGCGCTCGCTCTGCGGCAGATAGGCCTCGATGCGCTCCCAGCCGCGCCAGTCCTCCCGCGGCCCGAGGCCCAGGATCTGGCCCCGCCGGGCGGTCAGCGCCGAGGTGACGTTCGAGGCGGCCGGGGAGGGCGAATAGACCGTCAGCTTCTCGATCGGCTCCAGCAGGATGGTCCCGGCCGCCCGCATCGCCTCCTCCATGGCCAGGCGTCCGACGGTGCGGAAGGCCATTTCCGAGGAGTCCACCGAATGGGTCTGGCCGTCGATGAGGGTCACCTCCACATCGGTCACCGGATAGCCTGACAGGCCCTTGGCGAGGCCGTCGCGCACCCCGTCCTCCACCGCCGGGATCCACTGCTTGGGCACCGCGCCGCCGACGATCCGGGAGACGAAGACGAACCCCGATCCCCGGGGCAGCGGCCGGGCCTCGATGGTCACGTCGGCGAACTGGCCGTGGCCGCCCGACTGCTTCTTGTGCCGCGATCGCTGGGTCACCGCCTGGCGCAGGGTCTCCCGATAGGGCGTCCTGGGCTCCTGGGTGTCGATCTCCACCCCGAACCGGCGCTTCAGCCGCTCCAGGGCCAGCCGCACATGGCCTTCGCCCTGGGCGGCCAGCAGCACCTGCCGCGCCTCCGGGTCGTGGGTCAGGGACAGGCCGGGATCCTCCTCCACCAGCTTGGCGAGGGCGCCCGACAGGCGCACGTCGTCGCCGCGGTTCCTGGCCACCAGCGCCACCGCGAACAGCGGCCGCCGGGGGCGCATCGCCGCCCGCACGCTCTGCGGCTGGCCGTTGGTCGAGAGGATTTGGCCGGCGAGAGCCTCCTCCACCTTGCCGATGGCGCAGATGTCCCCCACCGGCGCCTGGGCGATCTTCTTCAGCGCCGCGCCCTGCACCTGGAACAGCCCGCCGGCCCGCCGCCGCTGGCCGTCGGCCAGCACGAACTCGGCCCCGTCCGCCAGGGGCCCGCCGAACACCCGCGCATAGGCCAGCTTGCCCGACTGGCCGGCATAGGCGGTCTTCAGCACATAGGCGCCTTCGGTGACCCCGATGCGCTCGGCCGTCTGCGTGACCGGCGGCGCCTCATGCCGCAGGGCCTTGAGCAGCCGGCGCACGCCGAAGCCGTTCTGGGCCGAGCCGAAGAACACCGGAACGATCAGCCCCTCGTTCATCTCCCGCACCAGGTCGGCGAACACCGCGTCCCGGCTGGGCGTCACATCCGACAGAAGCTGCTCCAGCAGTTCGTCGTCGAAATCGGCCAGCTGCTCCAGCATGTGGAACCGGGCCTCGGTCTCGGCGTCGGCCAGTTCGCCGGGGATCTCCACCTGCTCCGAAGGCTGGCCCGGGCGGTAGACGAAGCAGCGCTCCAGGGCCAGGTCGATGAAGCCCGTCACCTTGTCGCCGTCCCAGGTAGGGATCTGCCGCGCCACCAGCGGCGCCGAGGACACCGGGGCCAGGGCCTCCAGCAGCTCCTGCAGGCTGCCCCGGGCGTGATCCATCTTGTTGATGAACAGCGCATGCGGCACGCCCAGCCGCTCGAGCTCGCGCAGGGTGGGCTGCAGCAGCACCGCCTTGGCCGGATCGGGCTCGGCCACCACCACCGCCAGGTCCGCGGCGGGCAGGGCGGCGTCGATCTCGGCGCAGAACTCCAGCGAGCCGGGGCAGTCGATCACCACATAGCGCTCGCCCATGAACTCGAAGCCGGCGAGGTTCAGCTCCACCGAATGTCCCCGGGCCTTGGCCTCGGGACTGCTGTCGCCCACCTCGCCGCGCCGCTCGGGGGCGCCGGTGGCCTGCAGCAGGGCTTCCATCAGGGCGGTCTTCCCGGCGCTTGTGGGGCCCACGAGCGCGAGCGCCCGCACGGACCCCTTTTCCTGGATTGCCATGGTCGTTCCTCCCAGCATCGCTGGCGTCCTGGATGGCGCCAGGGCGCGATGGGGGGCGGCTCCAGGCTGGCCCACGCCGCCCGACTGGAAAAACCCTACGCCCGCCGCTGGCCGAACGCCGTTCCCGAGTTCGTGATCGGGCCGGTCGGGCCGAAGATCCTAACGCGCCAGGGCCGGGCGCATGGCCGGGGGCCTGACCTTCATCTCCGGCGCCGCCGCGGCCGCGCCGTAGTACCAGCCCTGGGCGTAGTCCACGCCCGCCAGCCGCACGGCCCGCTCGGCGTCGGAGGTCTCCACCATCTCGGCCAGGGTCCTCACGTCCAGCTCCCGGCACAGGTTCACCAGGTGGCGGATGAAGGCGCTCTCCCGCCCGCCGTGCTGCAGCTCGCGGATGTAGCGGCCGTCGATCTTCAGGATGTCCACGGTCAGCTGCTGCAGATAGGCCAGCGAGGCCGCCCCGGCGCCGAAGTCGTCCAGGCACACCTCACAGCCCGCCGCCCGCAGCGCCTGCAGCCGCCGGTCGGCGGCGGCCAGGTCGTCGATGGCCGCGCTTTCCGTGATCTCCAGGATCAGTCGTCCCCGGGTCTCCGGACGCGCCTTCATCAGCGCCTCGGCCCGTCCCACGAAGGCGTCCGAGGCGATGGTCCGGCCCGAGATGTTCACCGCCAGAGACGCCTTGGGCTGGGCCTGCAGGACGTCCAGCGCCTCCTCCAGGATCGCCAGGTCCAGGGGCTCGATGAGGTCCATCTCCTCGGCCGCTCGGATGGTCGGGAAGGGGCTTTCCGCCTCGCCGAACCGCACCAGCACCTCATGGTGGCTCACCCGCCCGTCCATCAGCCGCACCACCGGCTGGTAGGTGAGGCGGAAGTCGCGGTCGCGGATCGTCGCCCCCAGCGCCCGCGCGTCGTCCAGCGCCCCCTCCAGCACGCTGTCCAGCGCCGCCGTAAGGCTCTCGGGCCGGGCCTCGCTCAGCCCGCCCTCGACGAAGCTGTTGAGGGCAAAGCGCAGGGCGCGGATCGCCTGCTTGGGCTCGCTCATCTCGCCCATGGCCACCATCCCGGCCTCGGGGGTGACGGGAAGCTGGATCAGCTTGCGCAGCCGGCTCTGCAGGGCCCGGGCGTCCTCGCCCCTGGTCCGCACCAGGGCGAAGCGATCCTCGCCCAGCTCGGCGGCGGCCTCGCCCCGGTGCGCCAGGGACCGCAGCACGCCGGTCAGCTGTTCGGTCAGACCCGCCCGCGCCGGCTCCTCGGCGGCCTCCAGCGCCTCGCTGAGGCCGGCCAGCTCCACCAGCGCCAGCTCCAGCTCGGGGTCGTCCGCCAGCCGCGCGGCCATGGCCTCGAAATCCGCCCGGCTCATCAGCCCCTCGCCGCCGTCGCCGCCGGCCCGGGCGAGGGCGCAGGAGATCGCCCCGCCGTTCTGCGGCAGGCGGAAGGCTGAAAGGGTGGCCCGGCGGGGCGCCTCGCCGGCGGCGTCCTGGCGGGGGCCCGCCAGCCGCACGAAGATCGGCCCGGCCCGCGAGCCGGCCTCGAGGCCGAGGAACAGGGCCGTGACCATGGCGTGGTCGCCCGGCGCCACCAGCTCGCGCCACGGACGTCCCACCAGCGCCGCCTCCGGCTCGCCGGCCAGGGCCTCCCCGGCGCCCAGGGCGAATGCGATCCGCCCGTCGCCGCCGCTCTCCATCAGGAGGTCGGCGCCGGCGAAGGCGAAGCCCAGCATCCGGTGCGACATCAGCTCCAAAGCGGCACGATCCCTGGCGATGAAAGGCCCAAGAGACCCAACCCTAAGGCGCGGCGCTTAAGCTGCGGTTGCAAGAAGTGGTTGATGGAACCTTGCTGCGCCGTCAGGCCGCCGTCTTGGCCTTGCGCGGTTTCAGCAGCCGCTGGCGGTCCTTCAGCACGGCGTACAGCCGCTCGCGCTGGTGCTCCCCGGCCGCCAGTTGCGCGCGGTTGTGGTGGATCTCCAGGTCGTGGGCGGCGGCACGGGAGAGGGTCTCCATCGCCTCGGGATCCACCCGCCACAGGATCTCAACCAGATCGGCGACCAGCAGCTCGAGCGTGGCCACCCGGGAGACCAGGTCCCGGTTATGGGCGCGGCCTTCCATGCGGGCATCCTCGGGCATGTCTGGCGTGGGTCCTTGGCTTGCGCTTACGATGGGTCCGATGCTGCCTCCCTACATCTTAAGGTTTCGATATCGGCGGGGTCCTGCACGTCTGGGGCGCAGGCTTTGAGCGGCCTGCCCGTACGGCCCACGGCCCGTGTGGTGCTGCTCGACCGCCAGGACCGCATCCTGCTGATGAAGGGACGCCTGCCGACCTCGCCCAAGGGCGCCGGGGCCTGGTTCACCATCGGCGGCGGCGTGGAGCCCGGCGAGACCCCGGCCGAGGCCGCCGTGCGCGAGGTGCGGGAGGAGACCGGCCTGCTGGACGTGGAGCTCGGCCCGATCCTGTGGCGGCGCGAGGGGGTCATGCGCCTGCCCGAGCCCACCCTGCTCACGGAATGGTATTTCCTGGCCCGCTGCGACGGGGGCGAGCCCGACCGGGACGGCTGGCATCCGCACGAGCGGGCGCTGATCGACGACATCCGCTGGTGGCGCCGCCAGGAACTGCTGACCACCGCCGAGCGGGTCTTCCCACCGGGTCTGGCGCACCTGCTGGAGGACGTGCTCGCCGGCCGGCTGCCGGCCAGTCCCCTCGAGATCCCCTGGACCTGACGGGACCTGCAACCGCCTAGAACGGCGGCGCGGCGCTGGCCACGGGCTCCTCGGCGCCTGCGGCCGGTCCGTCGGCGACCTGCCCCGCCGTGGCGCTGGCGTCCGCCCACGGGCCCTCGGCGCCGATGGGAACCACGGCGGTGCGCGGCGCCTCGGCCAGCGCGGGAGAGGGCGCGGGCTTCTGGCCCTTGCCGATGGTGGCCACGGCCTTGCCGATCTTCTGGCCGACCATGCTGCCGGCGATCTTGCCGAGCGGGCCGCCCGCCGCGCCGGCCAGGCCGCCCAGCAGGCCGCCCACGGTGGCGCCGGCGTTCTGCTTCCTGGCCTGCTTCTGCTTCCGCTTCTGAGCCTTCGCCTCCTCGGGGGTCAGCACCACCGGCGGGACGGGATCACCCAGGACGGGCCCTTCGGCCTCCGGCTCGGCGGGGGGCGAGGCCTCCACCGCCAGGGGCGCGACAGCGGCGGGATCGGGCGCGACTCCGGATGCGTCAGGCGTCGCCACCACCGGCCCGGGCCCCAGCA
>JAEYNH010000003.1 GCA_023412655.1 Pseudomonadota bacterium
GTCCAAAACTCCGCCTGACCCCCATCATCCCCGCCAAGGCGGGGATCCAGGCCCAGCCCGCCAAACCCACCGCCCCACGGATCCCGTCCCCCCGGGAACGAGCGGTCCCATGCCCCCAGACCGGCCCGGAGACCATGGCCCCCAGACCATGGCCCGCAGACGCGCGCCTAGGCTTCGAGGGTCATCTGGGTCTGGGTCACCACGGCCAGCAGCTTGCCGTCCTGCCCGGTGATCCGCGTCTGCCAGACGCTGGAGCGGCGGCCCACGTGCAGGGGCGTGGTCTCGCCGGTCACCACGGAACCCACCGGCGCGCCGCGCAGGAAGTTGGTCTTGCTCTCGAGCGTCGTCGTGCGCGCGCCCTCGCTCAGGTTCATCACGCCCCCGATGGCGCCGAGGGCGTCGGCGAAGGCCATGAAGGCGCCGCCGTGCAGGATGCCGCCGGCGGTGCAGAGGTCCTCGCGCACGGTCAGCCGCCCGATCACCCGGTCCTTCGACCGTTCCAGGATCTCCACCCCCATCAGGTCCGCAAACGGCATTCCGGTGGTCATCTCATGCTTCTCCCAGGTCCGCGTCCGCCCCGCCATTACCCCGCACGTCATGGGCGCCCCGATTGCGCGGGAACTGCGTGAGCCTATCTGATGCGTGGATGAGGATCGCTGCCTTGCGCTGCGGAAGTGCAAGGCGTAACGGGACCAGCCCCGAAGTCGTTCGGGCTGTCTTTTGGAGAATTGAGATGGGTTACCGGGTGGCCGTGGTCGGCGCCACGGGCAACGTGGGCCGCGAGATGCTGAACATCCTCGAGGAAGTCAAATTCCCCGTGGAGAAGATTCACGCCATCGCCTCGCGCAAATCCATCGGCCAGCTCGTTTCGTTCGGCGACCAGAACATCGCCTGCGAGGACGTGGAGCAGTTCGACTTCTCCAAGGTCGACGTGGTGCTGATGAGCGTGTCCGGCTCGTTCTCGAAGGAATGGGCGCCGAAGATCGGCGCGGCCGGCCCCATCGTCATCGACAATTCCTCGGCCTGGCGGATGGACCCCGACGTGCCGCTCATCGTCCCGGAGGTGAACCCCGACGACGTGGAGTGGGCGAACCGCAAGAACATCATCGCCAACCCCAACTGCTCCACCGCCCAGCTGGTGGTGGCGCTGAAGCCGCTGCACGACCGGGCGCGGATCAAGCGGGTGGTGGTGGCCACCTACCAGTCGGTCTCTGGGGCCGGCAAGGAAGGCATGGACGAGCTCTGGGACCAGACCAAGGGCGTCTTCGTCCTGGGCGCGCCGGAACCCAAGAAGTTCCCCAAGCAGATCGCCTTCAACGTCATCCCCTTCATCGGCGCCTTCCGCGACGACGGCTTCACCGACGAGGAAGCCAAGATGTGGGACGAAACCCACAAGATGATCGATCCGGCCATCAAGCTGACGGTCACCTGCGTGCGCGTGCCGGTCATGGTCGGCCACTCGGAAGCGGTGAACATCGAGTTCGAGGAGGCCCTCGACGAGGACGAGGCCCGCGAGATCCTGCGCGAGGCGCCGGGCCTGATCGTGATCGATAAGCGCGAGCCCACCGGCTACATCACGCCCAAGGAAGCCCAGGGCGAGTTCCCGGTGTTCGTCAGCCGCATCCGCAAGGACCCGACCGTCGAGCACGGCCTGTCCATGTGGGTGGTGGCCGACAACCTGCGCAAGGGCGCGGCCCTCAACGCGGTGCAGATCGCCCAGCTCCTCCACGAGCGCGGCCTGCTGCGCCAAGCGGCCCTGGCCTGACCGTGGCCCCGCCGAACGCGCCCGGCGAGAGCCGCCTGGCGCTTTCGGCTGGGATCGGCGCCTACGTCATCTGGGGGCTCGTGCCCCTGGTCTTCCAGCTGATCGGCCGGCTGGGCGTCTCTCCCTGGGAGATCCTCGCCCACCGCACCGTCTGGGCCGTGCCCGCCGCCCTGCTGTTCGTGGCGGCGGCGCGGCAGTGGCCCCAGCTGCGGGCCGTGCTCGCCTCGCCCCGCACCCTGTCCTGGCTCGCCGTCTCGGCGGCCCTCATCGCCGCCAACTGGATGATCTTCATCTGGGCGGTGAACTCGGGCCGGGTGCTGGAGACCAGCCTCGGCTACTACATCAACCCGCTGCTCAACATGGGCGCCGGCGCTCTGGTGTTCCGCGAGCGCATCGACGGGGCCGGCAAGGCCGCCATCAGCCTCGCCGGCGTCGGCGTGGCCCTGCAGGCCCTCGCCCTCGGCCACCTGCCGCTGGTGTCGCTGGCCCTGGCCATCAGCTTCTGCGGCTACGGCATCGTCCGCAAGCGGGTCGCCGCCGAGGCCCAGAGCGGCCTTCTGGTGGAATGCCTCTACCTGGCCGTCCCCAGCCTTCTGCTGCTGGCCTGGCTGCAGGCCCGGGGCCTCGCCCAGGGCACGGCCTCACCGGTCGCCTTCTTCTGGCTGGTGGCCTGCGGTCCGCTCACCGCCCTGCCGCTGATGCTGTTCTCCTGGGCCGCCCGGCGGGTGCCGCTCTCGGCCATGGGCTTCCTGCAGTTCATCGCCCCGACCATGACCTTCGTCATGGGCCTCATGCAGGGCGAGGCCTTCACCCCTCTGCGGGCGATCTCCTTCGTCTTCATCTGGATCGGGGCGGCGATCTTCGCCTATGGCGCCTGGCGCCGCGCGCGCCGGGCCACCGTCACCCCCGTGGCCGAGGCTCAGCCGGCCGAACGGTCGGCCGCGTGACCGCGCCTCAGGCCAGCGGCTTCTCCATTGCCGCCAGGATCAGCGGCGGCTCGACCTTCTCCGGGAACGGCTGCGTCTCGCCGGTCAGGCGATAGCCGCGCCGTTCGTACCAGGCGATCAGCTCGGCCCGCACAGAGACCACCGACAGCGCCATGGTCCGGGCGCCCCAGCGCTCGGCGGCCCAGGCCTCGGCCGCCGCGATGATCGCCCGGCCCAGCCCTCCGGCCTGCCGGGCGGGGTCCACCGTCAGCAGGCCGAAATAGGCCCGGTCCTCGGCCACCCGGCTCAACCGCACGCAGCCGGCGAGCTCTGGACCCTCGAAGGCCAGCAGGATCACCTCCCGGGGATCGGCGATGGCGCCCCGCAGCTCCTCCGCGCTGGTCCGCGGGGTGGTCAGCAGGCCGGCCTCGTGCGTCCAGCCGCCCCGGGCGCTGTCGCCCCGGTAGGCGCTCTCCACCAGCCGGTGGAGCTCAGGCACGTCGTCGGCGGTGGCGGGGCGGAATGTCGCGGTCTCGGCCATGGCCCGCCCTAACATGGACGGGACCCGGTCCGCGACGCTCGACGCGCGGGCTTCGAGCGCCTAAGTCCCCGGCATGCGTGACCCCGCCACCGCCGGCTACCGGCTGAACCAGACCATGCTCCGGATCCGCGATCCGGAGGCCTCCGTCCGCTTCTACCAGGAGGTCCTCGGCTTCACCCTGATCGAAAAGCTCGACTTCCCCGAGATGAAGTTCTCGCTCTACTTCCTCGCCCTGCTGAACGAGGGGGAGACGGTCCCGGATGACCTGGCCGAGCGGGCCCGCTTCACCTTCTCCCGCGAAACGACCCTGGAGCTGACCCACAACTGGGGGACCGAAAGCGATCCGAACTTTGCCGGCTACCACAACGGCAACGCCGACCCGCGCGGCTTCGGCCACCTGGGCATCAGCGTACCCGACGTGGACGCCGCCTGCGCCCGCTTCGAGAGCCTGGGCGTCGAGTTCGTGAAGCGGCCCAACGACGGCCAGATGAAGGGCCTGGCCTTCATCAAGGACCCGGACGGCTACTGGATCGAGATCCTCTCGCCCAACGGCATGGCGGCCCTGCTCACCTGACGCCTGAGCGGCTGCCCTGGCCGTCGTTCATCCGCTTGCGGGTCCGTGCGAGATGTTGGGAGCGGGCGATCACCGGACCTCTTCTTGCGCTGTCTTTTCCGGCGAGGCTGGGGCAGATCACGTGGCCGACGGCCAGAAGAAAGAAGCGCGCCATGGACCAGCACGACGAGGAAGACGGCGGCGGCTACGACGTCGATGACTGGATGCGCCTCGCGCCCTTCGCCGGTCGCGTGGCGACGCTGGAGGATGTCCAGGCGCGGCGCGCGGTCTTCGCCTTGGGCGACACCGTCGATCCGCGACCCCTGGACATGGACCTGCCACAGCCTGTGATCTGGTGGGAGGAAGACGGAGAGCAGGCGGCGGTGGCCGTGCAGGCCGAGGTGCACGTCAGCGCCCAAGGCGAGACCATGGAGGTGCTGGGCCTGATCCTGCCGGACGGCGAAGGCGCCGTGGCCCTGCTGGACGATGTGGACCTGGTGGACGACACCGATCCAACCTGGCGCGATCTGGTGGCCAGGGCCGTGGACGGCGCCGAGGGCGACTGAGGCCGGCTATAGCCCCCGGTAGGCCGCCTCGATAAGCCGTCGGGGCCGCAGGTCGCCCATCAGGGCGGTCCCCTGGCGGTTCATCACATAGGCCCCGCCCAGCTTGCGCTCGGGATCGGCGAAACCGCAGCTGCCGCCCCAGCCCGAGTGGCCGAAGGTCCGTTCGCCGGGGCCCCAGGGGAAGTTGGGGCCGTTGCGCATCACGCCCGCGCCCCAACTCATGTGGAAGGGCAGCACCAAGTCCTGGCCGTGGATGCGTTCCCGCGCCATCTCGGTGATCAGCGCCGGCGACAGGATCTGTTCGCCCTCCAGCCAGCCGTCGTCGGCGAGGGCGCCCATCAGCCGTGCGAGGCTGTGCGCGGTGGCGTAGCCGTTCGCCGACGGCACCTGGGTCTTGCGCCACTGGGCCGCGGGAATGCCGGCGACCGTGGACCAGGGGGTCAGGAAGGCCGCTCGGGTCGGCCCGTTGATCTCGCCGAACTGCGGCAGGGCGTTCGGCCGCTGCAGCTCCGCCAGCCGCCCGAACTCGCTTTCGGGCAATCCAATCCAGAGATCGAGGCCAAAGGGCTCGTGGAAGTCCTCGCGAAGCGCGTCGCCCATCATCCGCCCGTCGGTTCGACGAAAGGCCTCGCCGGCCAGGTAGCCGAAGGTGATGGGATGGTAGCCGCTGGCCGTGCCCGGCGGCCAAAGCGGCGCCATGGCGGCAAGCTTGGCGCAGATGGCGTCCCAGTCCGCCCACAGGCTCGGCTCCATGGGATCGGGGAAACCCGGCAGCCCGCCCTGGTGGGACAGCGCCTGTTCGAGGGTGACCTCGTTCTTGCCGCCCTGGGCGAACTCGGGCCAAAACTTGGCCATCCGCTGCCCGTAGTCGAGGCGGCCTGCGTCGACGGCGCGGGCGACAAGCAGGGCCGCCAAGGCCTTGGTCGTCGAGAAGATGCAGGTGAGGGTGGTCTCGTCGAACGGCCGGGTGCGCTTGCGATCCGCATGGCCGGCCCACAGGTCCAGGACCACCTCGCCGGCCTCCACCAGAGTGAAGCGCGCGCCCAGCTCTTCGCCGGCTTCGAAGTTGGCCGCAAAGGCGTCCTTCACCTCGGCGAACCTTGGGGGCGCGAAGCCCGAGATTTCGACCATCAAACGCTCGCCCGCTCCGTGAAACCCATGCTTCCATCGTCCTGGGCCTCGGCGCGCAGGACGGCGGACACCGTGGCGGCCGCCGGACCCTTGCCGCAGGCCCGCTCGAGTTCGGCCACTGCTCCGGCCTCACCGATGGCCAGCAGTTCGACCCAGCCGTCCCGCCGGTTGCGGACCCAGCCGCGCAACCCGAGCGCCTCCGCCCGTCCGACTGCCCACCAGCGATAACCCACGCCCTGCACGCGTCCTTCGATCCGGAACAGGGCCGCCGTCTCGCTCATCGGGGCGGCATGCCCCCGTGGTGATCCGAAATCAACCGCTACAGCCGCTCGAGGCGCACCGCGGCGCGCGGATCCACCAGGCGGTCGGCGAGGGCGACGACCGGCAGTTCCGAGGCCCGGGACTCGAGCGTCGCCTGCACCGTCTCGGCGGCCGCCCGCGCGGCGCGTTGGGCCGCCGCCTCGGGCGAAAGGCCCTCGACCAGTCCGGCGCCGAAGCTGGCGGCCACAAGGTCGCCGGTGCCGTTCGGCATCTGCTCCAGCCGCCTGTGCGCGAACAGGCTCGCCTCGTCTGCCGTGACGTACAGCAGCCCGATCTCGTCCTCGCCTACGGGCACCGAGGTCACGAGGGCCGGCCGGCCTAGCGCCCGGGCTGCGGCGAGGGCCTGGACGGGATCGGCGGTCGGCCGGCCCGACAGCCACGCCAGTTCCCAGACGTTCGGTGTGATCCAGTCGGCTTGGGGAACCAGCCGGCTGGCCACCACCTGGGCCACTTCCGGCTTCACGTAGAGCCCCTTTGGGGCATCGCCCATGATCGGGTCGACCACGACCACCGGCCGATCGGCATAGGCCCCGGCCCGGTTGGCGGCCCGCACCCGCTCCAACACGCCGGCGGCGATCTCCACCTGCTCCGGCAGCGAGAAATGGCCGGTGAGCACCAAGTCCACGAGGCCGAAGACGGCGTCGGCCTCGATGTCGGCCAGCATCTGGGCCAGCACCTGCGGCGCAGTCACCTCACCAACTCCGCCCTTGGCAGGACTCCGGCCGAACATCACCGTGGGCGCCAGGACCGGATCGATCTTATGCGCCGCCAAGACGTATTGCTGGGCGCCGCCGCCGATCCGGCTGGCCGCCACGAACGAGGAGAGGATGAGGGCCAGGGGCATGGCCATGACTTAGCGCAGCAACGCCTTGTGTCGCATTATCGACATTTCTGTCCCTCATTCCAGAAAGCCTAGTAGCGATAATGCTCCGGCTTGAACGGACCTTCGACGGTGACGCCGATGTACTCCGCCTGATCCTTCGTCAGCTTGGTGAGCTTTGCGCCGAGCTTCTCAAGGTGCAGGAAGGCCACCTTCTCGTCGAGGTGCTTGGGCAGGGTGTAGACCTTGGTGTCGTACTTGGCGCCGTTGGTCCACAGCTCGATCTGAGCCAGCGTCTGGTTGGTGAACGAGGCGCTCATCACGAAGCTCGGGTGGCCGGTGGCGTTGCCCAGGTTCACCAGACGGCCTTCCGACAGCACGATGATCTTCTTGCCGTCGGGGAATTCCACGTGGTGGACCTGCGGCTTGATCTCGTCCCACTTGAAGTTGCGCAGGCCGGCGATCTGGATCTCGGAATCAAAGTGGCCGATGTTCGCGACGATGGCGTTGTTCTTCATCCGCCGCATGTGTTCGACGGTGAGCACGTCCTTGTTGCCGGTGGCGGTGACGAAGATATCGGCCTTATCGGCGACGTCTTCGATGGTCACGACCTCATAGCCTTCCATGGCCGCCTGCAGGGCGCAGATCGGGTCGACCTCGGTGATCATCACCCGGGCGCCGCCATTGCGGAGCGACGCGGCCGAGCCCTTGCCCACGTCGCCGTAGCCGAGGACGACCGCCGTCTTGCCGGCCAGCATCACGTCAGTGCCGCGGCGGATGGCGTCCACGAGGCTCTCGCGGCAGCCGTACAGGTTATCGAACTTCGACTTGGTGACGCTGTCGTTGACGTTGATGGCCGGGAACGGCAGCTCGCCACGCTCGGCCATCTGGTAGAGACGGTGCACGCCCGTGGTGGTCTCCTCAGAGACGCCCTTGATCGCAGCGCGGATGGCCGAATAGAAGCCGGGCTTCTCCTTCAGGTAGCGCTTCATCACGGTGAAGAGCGCTTCCTCTTCCTCGTTCTGGGGATTGTTCAGGATCGACGGGTCGGCCTCGGCCTTGGGGCCGAGCACGCAGAGCAGGGTGGCGTCGCCGCCGTCATCGAGGATCAGGTTCGGATAGCCGCCGTCCTGCCATTCGAAGATCTTGTGGGCGTATTCCCAGTACTCGATCAGCGTCTCGCCCTTGATGGCGAAGACGGGTGTGCCCTTCACCGCGATGGCCGCGGCGGCGTGGTCCTGGGTGGAGAAGATGTTGCACGACGCCCAGCGGACCTCGGCCCCAAGGGCCTGCAGCGTCTCGATCAGCACGGCGGTCTGGATGGTCATGTGCAGGGAACCGGCGATCTTGGCGCCCTTCAAAGGCTGGGCCTTCGCGAACTCGGCGCGGACCGCCATGAGGCCGGGCATCTCGGTCTCAGCGATTTCGATTTCCTTACGGCCCCAATCGGCGAGCGTGATGTCCTTCACGACGTAGTCGGTCATGGTGTCCTCGGGTGGAATGTCTTGGCCCGCTCTATAGCGGTCCCGGACCTCAGGGGCAACAAACGCATAAAGAAGTCTTTATATGCTTCTCAGCGCGCGGCCGCGGTCCGCCTTGCTGACTGAAGAGGGCGTCAGACCTGCGGCCCGTCCAAGTATCGCGGCAAGCTTGTGCAAGGCCGCTTCCGGACCCGACTTCAGCTCCAGCTCAAGCTCGCTGAAGGCCTCCTTCCGACCGCCGGCCGAAACTTCTCCGATGTCGGCGGCGATCTCGATCTCCGCTCCGGCGAAGGACACCAATCGCTGTCGGCGCAGCACGCGGACCTCGGACACGACGACGAGGGCAAGCCCCGTCAACTCGGGCCAGCTGGTGTCCAGGTCCGCCACCTCAGCCTCGCGCTCCTCTCGGCTCACGCCGCTGCCGTGCTTCAGCGTCTGGATCTTGCGACCGCCCTCCTCGCGAATGCGCAGCGACATCTGCTGCGCCGCCAGCACAGCGGTTTCGGTGTCGAAATAGATCGAATGCAGCTGCCGCACCTCATCCTGGCCCGTCGGCGCTGCGCCCAGCACGGCCTCCAGATCTTCGGCCGCCACCTGGAACTTCAGTTCGACCTCGCGGCCCACATCGATCTCGCGCGCCATTGCTGACTTTGGGGAAGCCCGGCTAAGTCGGCGGTCCTCGCTCGGGAGTGACCTCATGAACCCCCACGCAGCTTCTGTCGACCCTAGCAGGGATCTCGCTCTTCCGCGTCATGACTGGACACTGGAGCAGGTGGAGGCCCTTTTCGATCTGCCGTTCACGGAGCTGGTGTTCAGGGCCGCCGAGGTCCATCGCCGCTGGTTCGATCCCACCGAGATCCAGCTTTCGCAGCTTCTGTCGGTGAAGACAGGCGGTTGCCCGGAGAACTGCGGATATTGCAGCCAGTCCCAGCATTTCAAGACGGCCACCAAGGCCTCCAAGCTGATGGACGCCGAGACGGTGATCGCGGCCGCGCGGGAAGCCAAGGCGGGCGGAGCGCAGCGGTTCTGCATGGGCGCCGCCTGGCGCGATCTGAAGGACCGGGACCTGCCCAAGGTGGCCGCCATGATCTCGGGCGTGAAGGCCCTGGGGCTGGAGACCTGCGCCACCCTCGGCATGCTCACGTCGGACCAGGCAAGGGCTCTGAAGAGCGCCGGACTGGACTACTACAACCACAACCTCGACACCGGCCCCGACTACTACGACAAGGTCGTCACCACCCGGACCTACCAGGACCGCCTGGATACCCTGAGGGCGGTACGCGACGCGGGGATGAGCACCTGCTGTGGCGGTATTGTCGGCATGGGCGAGACGCGGCGGGACCGCGCCGGCCTGCTCCATCAGCTCGCCACCCTGCCGGCGCATCCCGACAGCCTGCCGGTCAATGACCTGATGCCGATCCCAGGCACCCCACTGGGCGCGTCCGCGGCGGTGGACCCGCTGGAGTTCGTGCGGACCATCGCCGTCGCCCGTATCGTCTGTCCGAAGTCCATGGTCCGCATCGCCGCCGGCCGCGAGCACATGAGTCGGGAGTTGCAGAGCCTCTGCTTCCTCGCCGGGGCAAATTCGATCTTTATCGGCGCCCGCCTCCTGACCACCGACAATCCGGATCGCGACCGGGACGATGCCTTGATGGCGGAGCTGAAGATGAAGCCCATGTCGATGGCGGCGGCGGCAAAGGTGTCGGAGCGGACCTAGCCGAACCGTCCTGCGGATCCTATCTGGGGAGCTGCGGAGGGGACGCTTGGATCCGATCATCTCAGTCAGAGGTCTCTCGAAGACCTACGCCTCAGGCCATCAGGCGCTGAAGGATGTGAACCTCGACATCCATCGCGGGGAAATCTTCGCGCTGTTGGGGCCGAACGGGGCGGGGAAGACCACCCTGATCGGCATTATCTGCGGCCTGGTGCGCGCCAGTGGCGGCCGGGTCGTGGCCGATGGCCATGACATCCATAAAGATTACCGCGCCGCCCGGACGAAGATCGGCCTGGTCCCCCAGGAACTATCGACCGACGCGTTCGAAACCGTCTGGGCCACTGTAAAGTTCAGCCGCGGCCTGTTCGGCAAGCCGCCCAACGACGCCCTTCTGGAAAAGGTGCTGCGGGACCTCAGCCTTTGGGACAAGAAGGACGCCAAGATCATGGCGCTGTCCGGCGGCATGAAGCGCCGGGTCATGATCGCCAAGGCCTTGTCCCACGAGCCCTCGATCCTGTTCCTGGATGAGCCCACCGCCGGCGTAGACGTCGAACTGCGCCGCGACATGTGGGAGATGGTCCGCGGCCTGCGGGAGCAGGGCGTCACCATCATCCTCACCACGCACTACATTGAAGAAGCGCAGGAAATGGCCGACCGTATCGGCGTTATCCGCAGCGGCCAGTTGATCCTGGTCGAAGAGAAAAACGCGCTGATGCGCAAGCTGGGCAAACGCGAACTGCGCCTGACCCTGAAGACGCCGCTCGCGGCGCTGCCCGCCGATCTGCAGGCGGAATCCTTGCGGCTGGCCGACGATGGCCACTGTCTTGTTTACACCTATGACAAGGAAGCCGGCGGCAATGATGTGGCCGCGCTGCTGCGCCGCCTGGACGCCGCGGGCATTGCTTTTGCCGATCTGGAAACCTCGCAGAGTTCCCTGGAAGATATCTTCGTCAGCCTGGTGCACACGCCATCATGAATTTCTACGCGATCCGCGCCATCTACCTGTTTGAAATGGCCCGCATGTGGCGCACGCTCATGCAAAGCGTCGCCTCGCCGGTCATTTCGACCTCGCTTTATTTCGTCGTGTTCGGCTCGGCCATCGGTTCGCGCATGGTGGATATCGGCGGCGTCAGCTACGGGGCGTATATCGTTCCGGGCATGATCATGCTGGCCCTGCTGACGCAAAGCATCGCCAATGCGTCCTTCGGCATCTATATGCCGCGCTTTTCCGGGACCATCTATGAAATTCATTCCGCGCCCATTTCCTACGTCGAGATCGTGCTGGGCTATGTGGGCGCGGCGGCCACGAAGTCGGTGATTCTGGGGGTCATCATGCTGGTGACGGCGCGCCTTTTCGTGCCGTTCGAGGTAAAGCACCCGTTCTGGATGATCAGCTTTCTGGTGCTGACGTCGATTACCTTCAGCCTGTTCGGTTTCATCATCGGTATCTGGGCCGACGGTTTCGAGAAGCTGCAGGTGATCCCGCTGATGATCGTGACGC
>JAEYNH010000005.1 GCA_023412655.1 Pseudomonadota bacterium
GTCGAGACCCGCCCGGGCCAGGTCGCAGACGGCCAGCGGGTCGGCGACGGGCAGCACGAGGGTCAACGGTCCCGGCCAGAAGCGCGCGGCCAGGGCCTCGGCGCGGGCGTCGAAGCGGGCGATGCGCCGGGCCGCGGCGAGATCGGCCACATGGGCGATGAGCGGGTTGAAGCTGGGCCGGCCCTTGGCCTGGTACACGGCCGCCACGGCTCGCGCGTTCGCCGCGTCGGCGGCCAGGCCGTAGACGGTCTCGGTCGGCAGCAGGACCAGGCCGCCGGCCTGCAGGGCCCGGGCCGCGGAAATGGGATCGGAGGCGTCCACGAAGGGGCGTTACACGAGGGCTGACCCTAACGGCAACTTTCGCCGCCCGGGCCAGGGGTCTAGAACGCGCCCCATGACCTTCCGCGCCCCCGTCCGCGACCTCGCCTTCGCCCTCAAGACCGTCGGCCACCCCGAACTGGTCAAACGGGCTTTCCCCGACCTGGATGAAGACACCGTGCAGGCGGTGCTGGAAGCCGCCGGGGCGTTCGCCGACAACGAGCTCGCGCCGCTCAACCGGGTGGGCGACCAGAAGGGCGCCACCTACGCCAACGGGTCCGTCACCGCCGCCCCCGGCTTCGCCGCCGCCTACCGGGCCTTCGCCGAGCAGGGTTGGAACTCGCTCTCGGCGGAGCCGGAGTTCGGCGGCCAGGGCCTGCCCAAGGCCATGGAGCTGGCGGTGTTCGAGATGGTGCAGGCGGCCAATATGGCCTTCGGCCTCTGCCCCATGCTGACCCAGGCGGCCATCGAGGCCCTGACCCTGCACGGCACGGAGAAGCAGAAGACCCTGGTGCTGCCGAAGCTGGTGTCGGGCGAGTGGACCGGCGCCATGGTGCTGACCGAGCCGCAGGCGGGCACCGACCTGGGCGCCCTCACCAGCCGGGCCGAGCCGGACGGGAACGGCGGCTACCGGCTCTATGGTCAGAAGATCTTCATCACCTGGGGCGACCACGACGCCACCGACAACATCATCCACCTGGTGCTGGCGCGCACTCCCGACGCGCCGCCCGGGGTGAAGGGCATCAGCCTGTTCCTCACCTCGAAGTTCGAGCTGAACGACGACGGGAGCCTGGGGCCGCGCAACGACTTCCGGCCGGCCTCGATCGAACACAAGCTGGGCATCCACGGCTCGCCCACGTGCGTGATGCTCTACGACGGCGCCAGGGCCGAGCTGGTGGGCGAGCTTGGCCAGGGGCTGGCCCACATGTTCGTGATGATGAACGCCGCCCGGCTGCAGGTGGGCGTCCAGGGCGTGGCGATCGCCGAGCGGGCCTTCCAGCAGGCCCTGGCCTTCAGCCTCGAGCGCAAGCAGGGGCGCGCGGTCTGGTCGGGCGAGTATCCGGCGCCGATCTACGATCACCCCGACGTGCGGCGCACCCTGATGCTGACCAAGGCCAAGATCGAGGCCGCCCGGGGCATCTGCCTGACCACGGGCGTGCTGGCGGACCTGGCGCGGCTGGCGGACAGCGAGGAGGAGCGGACGGCGGCCCGGGCGCGGCAGGAGCTGCTGACGCCCATCGCCAAGGCCTGGTCGACGGACCTGGGCGTCGAGGCCGCCTCGGCCGGCGTGCAGGTGCACGGCGGGATGGGCTTCATCGAGGAAACCGGCGCGGCCCAGCATTACCGCGACGCCCGGATCGCCCCGATCTATGAGGGCACCAACGGTGTGCAGGCGGCCGACCTCGTGGGCCGCAAGGTCAGGGCCAACGGCGGCGAGACCATGCGGAGCCTGTGCGCCGAGATGGCGCTTACCGCCCAGGTGCTGGCCGACGCCGCGGAACTGGCGCCCATCGGCCGGCGGCTGGCCCAGGGCGTCGTCGCCCTGGAGCAGGCGACCGACTGGCTGGTGTCGGCCGACAACGCCGCCGCCCTGGCCGCGTCCACCCCGTACCTGAAGCTGGCGGGGGACGTGATCGGCGGCTGGATCCTGGGCCGCCAGGCCCTGGCCGCCGACGACAGCGACGAGCCGTGGATGAAGGCCAAGGTCGCCCTCGCCCGGCTCTACGCCGCCCAGGTGCTGAGTGGCGCCGCCGGCCTGGCCGAGGGGCTGACGGAAGGCTGGGAGGAACTGGAACCGACGCCGGCCGAGGCGCTCGCCGGCTGACGGGACCCGCGGTCGGATGCCCAGGTTCTTCTAAGCTTTACCATTTCGCCCTAACGTCCCGCTGGGGATTGGGGCGAGATGGTAAAGATACTTGCGACGCGGCCTGACCGGCTCGGGCTGGTGGGCGAAGCATTCAGCGCATACCAGCTCACGCTGGCGGGAATGGCGTTCCCGATCTGGGCGCACCTGGGCATCAACGCCCTGGGCGCGGTGGCGGCCATCCTGCTGGGACATCCGGCCATCGGGGCGGCGATGTTCGTCAGCGCCAGCGCCATCGACATCGTGACGCAACTGTTGGTCCGTCGCTGGCTGAGCGCCAGCCCGGAGGCGGACCAGCGCCGGGGCTTCCGGAAACTGGCCGCGCTCTGCGTGGTCAGGATCGCCATCTACCTCGCCCCCACGTCGCTGATGGTGGCCAGGGGCGCCGAGGCCGAGCTCGCCTACTTCACCGCCCAGGCCTGCCTGATCGTGGCCATCGCCCTCGGGGGCGGAGCGCTGTCGCCGCTGATCTTCTGGGCCTTCGTCTCGCCCCTGCTGGCGCTGGGCGCCGGCCTGAGCATCTTCCTGCTGAGCCCCGCCAACGCCATCGCCGTCCTGACGGGCTGCGCGGTCCTGCTCGCCACCATGGTGATGATCTCGACGACAACCTGCCGCGCGGTGGCGCTCTGGCACGCGGCGTTCAACGACAACCTCGCCCTGGTGCGCGACCTCGAGGCGGCCCGGGACCAGGCCTTCGCCGAGCGCGCCGCGGCCGATCGCGCCCGGCAGGAGGCCCGCCGCGCCAACACGGCCAAGTCCAGCTTCCTGGCCACCATGAGCCACGAGATCCGCACGCCGATGAACGGGGTGCTGGGGATGGCCCAGTTACTCAAGCGCGACGAGACCGATCCGGTGCAGGTGGAGCGCCTGAACACCCTGATCGACAGCGGCGAGTACCTGCTCTCGATCCTCAACGACATTCTCGACGTCTCGAAGATCGACGCCGGACGACTGGAGATCGTGGCCCGGCCCGAGGACCTGCGCCTGATGCTGGACCGGCTGGTGGGCTTCTGGGGCGGCCGGGCCGACGAGAAGGGCGTGGCCCTGGGGCTCTCGGTCGCCGGTGACGTGCCCGACTTCGTGCTGGCGGACGCCCTGCGCCTGCGCCAGGTGCTGTTCAACCTGGTGGGCAACGCCCTGAAGTTCACCGAGGCGGGGGCGGTGGACGTGATCGTCACAGCCCGGCCGATGGACGATGGGCGGGTGCTGACCCGCTTCTCCGTGCAGGACACCGGGCCGGGCATCGCCGCCCATCACCTGCCGACGCTCTTCGACCGCTTCGCCCAGGGCGAGGAGGCAGAGGCGCGCAAGTTCGGCGGCACCGGCCTGGGGCTAGCCATCGTCAAGCAGCTCACCCGGCTGATGGGCGGCGAGGTCTGGGTGGAGAGCGAAGTCGGGCGGGGCTCGACCTTCCACGTCGAGATTCCGCTGGCCCTGGCGGGCGCTTCGGGAGCCGCCGCCCGGCCGCCGGAGCCGGAGCCCGCGCCGCAGGCCGAGTCTTCCCCGGGCCTCGACGGGCTGAGGATCCTGGCGGTGGACGACAACGCCGTGAACCTGCTGGTGCTGGACCAGCTGCTCAGCACCCTCGGGGCGATGATCGTCAAGGCGGCCAGCGGCCCGGAAGCGCTCGAGCTCCTGGCGGCGCAGCCCTTCGACCTGGTGCTTATGGACATCCAGATGCCGGACATGTCGGGCCTTGAGGCGCTGCAGCGCCTGCGCGCCGACCCAGGTCCGAACCAGGACGTTCCGGTGGTGGCCCTCACCGCCGACGTGACGTCGGGGGGGCCGAGCCGCTACCTGACCCTGGGCTTCACCGACCACGCCACCAAACCCATCCAGCCCCCGGAGCTGCTGGGGGCCATGGGCCGGGCGCTGGACGCCGCCGGCCAGTCAAAGGAGGCGGCGCAGGGCGGTGCGCAAGATGGCGCCCAGGTGGCCACAGTCTGAGCCGGCTCTGGTCCTTGGCTGCGGCTCCCGGCATGTTCGGGCCGTGACCGCCTCTGCCGATCCGAACTTCTGGCTGCGCGACCCGGTGACCGTGGCCCGCGACCTGATCGGCTGGGAGCTGCTGGTGAACGGCGTGGGCGGGCGGATCGTGGAGACCGAGGCCTATCACCAGGAAGACCCGGCCTCGCACAGCTTCTCGGGGCCAACGCCCCGCAACCGGGTGATGTTCGGCCCGCCGGCCCATGTCTACGTCTACCGCAGCTACGGCATCCACTGGTGCATGAACCTGGTGTGTGGCCCGGACGGCGACGGCGCCGCGGTGCTGATCCGGGCGCTGGAACCCGTCCACGGCCTGGAGATCATGGCCGAACGCCGGGGCCTGAGCGACCCCCGGGCGCTTTGCTCGGGTCCTGGCAAGCTCTGCCAGGCGCTCGGCGTGACGCGGGAGCATGACGGGCTGAGCGCCGACCGGCCGCCCTTCGCCCTGCGGCCGGGGCCCGCGGCGGGCGTGGTCACCGGCCCGCGGATCGGCATCACCAAGGCGGCGGAGAAGCCCTGGCGGTTCGGCGAGGCCGGCTCGCGCTATCTGAGCCGGCCCTTCCGGCGGACCTAGAGCTGGGCCAGCAGGTAGTCGGCGGAGGAGACCTTGAATTCGCCGGGCTGCTCGACGTTGAGCTGCTTCACCACGCCGTCCTCGACGATCATCGAATAGCGCTGCGAACGCGGGCCCATGCCGAACTTGGAGCCGTCGAAGTCGAGGCCGATGGCCTTGGCGAAGGCGCCGTTGCCGTCGGCCAGCATGACGATGTCCTCGCCCACGGCCTGATCCTCGGCCCACGCCCGCATGACGAAGGCGTCGTTCACCGAGATGCAGGCGATCTCATCGACACCCTTGCCCTTCAGCGCGCCCGCCTCCTGCTTGAAGCCCGGCAGGTGCTTGGCCGAGCAGGTGGGGGTGAAGGCCCCGGGGACCGCGAACAGGGCGACGGTGCGGCCCCTGAAGAAGTCGTCGGTGGACACCGGCTTGGGCCCCTCGGCCGTGGCCTGGGTGAGGGTCAGGCTGGGCAGTTTCTCGCCGACTTGGATGGTCATGGGCCATGCTCCTGGATGGGCTTTGCCATCCGCTCTAACCGAACCTCCTTGAAAGCGCCACGAAGACGCTCGACATTCGGGCGGCGATGGAAAGCGGCTTCCTGTCCGGCCAGCTCCTGATTTCGATGCCCGGGATCTCGGACCCGCGGTTCGAGCGCACGCTTATCCTGATCTGCGCCCATGACGCGCAGCATGCCATGGGGCTGGCCCTCAACCATCCGGTGGAAGGCCTCACCGTGCCCGACCTGCTGGAGCGGCTGGAGATCGAGTCCACGATCCGCCTGCCCCCCGACCTCGTGCGCCTGGGCGGGCCGGTGGAGCGGGAGCGCGGCTTCGTCCTGCACACCGACGACTACAAGGGCGAGTTCAGCCTGGAGATCGGTGGCGGGGTGGCGCTCACTGCAACCCGCGAGGTGCTGGAAGCCATGGCCAAGGCCGAAGGCCAGCCGCGGCAGGCCCTGCTGGCCCTGGGCTATGCGGGCTGGGGCGCCGGCCAGCTGGAGCAGGAGATCCGCGAGAACGTGTGGCTGACCTGCGAGGCCGACGAGGCGCTGATCTTCGACGACGACTACGGCTCCAAATGGGCCCGGGCCCTGGGCAAGCTGGGAATCGATCCCAAGTTCCTGGGCGCCGAGGCGGGGCGGGCCTAGGCGCCGCCGCCGGCCTGCCTATCCGCGCGCCTTCAGCGGGGCCGCGCCGTCCACATAGCTTTCGTTGAGGTAGACCTCGGCCTCCTGGGCCGAAAGGGCGGGGGCGTAGCCGAAGCCCTGGCCGTAGTCGCAGCCCAGGGCCAGCAGGTTGCGGGCCATGCCGGCGTTCTCGACACCCTCGGCCACCACCTCCATCGACAGGTCCTGGCCGAGCTTCACCACGGAGGAGACGATCTTCGTCGAGCCTTCGTTGGTGGCCATGGTGCGGACGAAGTAGCGGTCGATCTTCAGGGTGTCGAACGGCAGGCGGGTCAGGTAGCTGAGCGAGGAGAACCCGGTGCCGAAGTCGTCCAGGGCCAGGGCGGCCCCCGCGGCGCGCAGCTTGCCGAGGGTGACGGCCGCCCGGTCCGGATCGCGCATGACGTCGCTTTCCGTCACTTCCAGCTTCAGGGCGCCCTCGGGAAGTCCGGTCTCGAGCAGGATGGCCGCCACGTCGGCCACGAGGTCGGGGCGATCGATCTCGCCGGTGGAGAGGTTCACCGCCACCGACAGCTCACCGGCGGCGTGGTGGCGCTGGCGCCAGGCGGCGAGCTGCCGGGCCGCCTCCCGCATCATCATGGCGCCGATATCGCTCATGATGCCCATTTCGTCGCAGAGCGGCAGGAACTGCTCGGGCATCAGCAGGCCCCGGCGCGGGTGGCGCCAGCGGACCAGGGCCTCGAAGCCCGAGAGCTCGCCGGTCGAGAGCCGGACGATGGGCTGGTAGAAGGGGGTGAGTTCCCCGCGGCTGAGGGCGCCCTTGAGGTCGCCCTCCAGCGCCAGGCGCGACAGACCGTCAGTTTCGAGGGCGCGGCCGTAGGCGGCGGCCCCGCCTCGGCCATGGCTGCGGGCCGATTCCACCGCCAGCTCGGCCCGGCGCAGCAGCTCGGCCGCCTCGGGGGCGTCATCGCCGCCCATGGCCTCCACGGCGCCGATGGACAGGGTCGGATGGATGTCGAATCCCGCCACCCGCAGCGGAAGCTCCAGGGCGGCGCGCAGCATCTCGGGGCCGGGCGACTCGGCCTTGGGGCAGAGCGCGGCGAACTCGTCTTCTCCGATGCGCGCCAGCAGGGCGCCGGACGGGAAGGCGGCGGCCAGGCGCGAGCCGAGGGCCGCCAGCACCAGGTCAGCCCGTTCATGCCCCAGGGCCTCGTTGAGCCGCCGCAGGCGGTCCAGGTCGGCGACGATCAGCTGGTGCGCGCCGGGCGACTGGAGGCGCTCCCGGGCGCGGACGATGAAGCTCTTCCGGTCGAGGAGGCCGGTCAGGGCGTCCTGGTCGGAGGCGGCGAAGCGGATCTCGGGCGCCACCACCCCGGCGGCGCGGACGCCCTCCTCCAGCCAGACACCGCGCCAGATGCAGACCCCGCCGCCGCGCATGCGCAGGCGCACGGCGACCTCTCCGCCGGGAGCCTGGACGCGCAGGATGTCATCGGCGCGGGCGCGGTCCTGCGGCAGGGCCAGGGCCCGGAGGGCGGCTGAGGAGCAGTCCGGGGCCAGTGGTCCAAGGCCGAGGGCCCGCGTGCCGCCGGTCAGGCGCAGGCGGTCCTTCTCGGGCTCCCACACCCAGAGGGCGACGTCGGCCGCGCCCAACGCTTCGAGCGTGGCCGTGGCGTCCCACATCCAGCGGTCGTTCGACATCTACTCTCGGCCGCGCCCAACCTGGCGTCGGCTTCAGACCGACACCCCATCGTCCGGGCCGTCATCCCTGGCATAGGGGTTCGTCCGGCCGAACAGGACATGATCGCGCCAGGCGCCGTTAATTTTGAGATAAGCCTTGGCGAATCCCTCCTCCTCGAACCCCGCCTTGGCGAGGAGGTCGCGGGAGGCGCGATTCTCCGGAATGCAGGCCGCTTCCAGCCGGTGCAGGCCCAGGCTGCGGAACGAGAACTCGCCAAGCGCCCTGACTGCCGCCAACGTCAGGCCCTGGCGGGCGAACGGCTGACCGCACCAGTAGCCCACCGAGCCCATCTGGGCCACGCCGCGACGGACGTTGGACAGGGTGATGCCGCCGGTCAGCGCATCGTCCGAGGCGCGGAAGATGAAGAACGGATAGGCCGCGCCCACCTCGCGGTCCCGGGCATAGGCCAGGAGCCGTCGGCGGAAGGCCGCGCGGGACAGGTCGTCCGCCGGCCAGGTGGGCTCCCACGGCTGGAGGAAGGCGCGGCTGACGGCGCGCAGCTCACGCCAGGCCGTATAGTCGGACGCCCGGGGGGGCCGCAGCCACACCCCGGCCCCCTCCACGCGGAGGCCGCTTTCCGGTGCGATCCAGTCCAGCAGCGCCATGGCCTCAGGGTCGCCTATTTGGCGTGGGAAGCAAAGACCGGGCGGCCGCAGGCCCGCGGCCGCCGCGTCACGATCAGCGCTGAACGAGGCTCTGGAAGGTGTCGGCGGCTTTCAGGGCGGCCTTGGGGCCGAGAACCGCCACGGCGGCGGTCTGCTGCTCGAGGATACGGGCCGTCAGCGCCGCGAGCCGCTCGGGGGTCACGGCGTCCACCTCGGCGGCCACCTGGTCCGGGTCGAGGGTTTCGCCGAACAGCAGCACCTGCCCCGCCGCCTGCTCGGCCCTGGCCAGTGCGGATTCGCGGCCCATGAACATGGAGCCCTTCAGCTGCGCCTTGGCGCGGGCCAGTTCGGCCTCCGGCACGGGAGCCGTCAGGGCGGCGATCTCGCCCACGGTCACCTCGGCCAGCTCCACCGCATCCTCGGCGGCGCAACCCGCGAAGACGCCCAGGACGCCGGTGTCGGCATAGGTCTCGGAATAGGCGTCGATGGCGTAGGCCAGGCCGCGCTTCTCGCGCGCCTCCTGAAACAGACGCGAGGCCATGCCGCCGCCGAGGATCTCGGCCAGCAGCCGCAGGGTGAAGTAGTCGGGATCGTGCACGCCCACCGCGGGGAGCAGCAGTACGAGGTTGGCCTGCTCCAGCCGCTTGGCCACGGCGCGCACGCCGCCGGTGAAGCGCGCCGGCTGCGGCGGCGCCAAGGCGGCGCCGTCGGCCCCGCCGAAGTCGCGCTCGGCGAGCGCCAGCAGCTGGTCCTCATCCACGGCGCCGGCGGCGCTGACCACCAGCGAGGGGGCGGCGTAGAGGGCGGAACGCCAGACGCCGAGGCTCTCCGGGGTGGCGGTCCCGATGGAGGCCGGTGTGCCGAGGATCGGACGACCGAGGGGCTGGCCGCCGAAGGCCGCCTCCTGGGCCAGCTCGAACACCAGGTCGTCGGGCGTGTCGGCGGCCTCGGCGATCTCCTGGCCCACCACCTGCTTCTCGCGGGCGAGGTCCGAGCCGTCCATGGTGGGACGCAGCACGAGGTCGGCGAGCACGGCCGAGCCGAGGTCCAGGCCGTCCTTCAGGGCGCGCACCTGGAAGCTGGTGCGCTCATAGCCGGTGGCGGCGTTGATGTGGCCGCCTTCGGCCTCGATCACCTCGACGATGTCCCGGGCCGAGCGGCCGCCGGCGCCCTTGAACACCATGTGCTCGAGCAGGTGCGACCAGCCCGAGCGGGCCTCGTCCTCGAAGCGGGCGCCGCGGCCGGCGACGACGGAAAGCGCCACGGTCTGCCAGCCGGGCAGCGGGTCACAGACGACGCGGACGCCGTTGGCGAGCTGGTGGACGCGGATGGCGTCAGGCTTCGGCGAAGGCGCGGACATAGGCCTTGATGGTGTCGGCCTCGGCAGGCAGGCGGTCGAAGGTCTCCGGCCGGTCGGCGAGGTTGGCGACACCGCGCGGCAGGGCCGGCGTCACGCCCGAGGCCTTGGCCACGTCCTCGGGGAACTTGGCGGCGTGGGCTGTGGAGAGCACCACCACGGGGCCCGGGATCTCGGTGTGGCGCAGGGCGGCCACGCCCACCGCCGTATGAGGGTCGATCAGCTCGCCCGTCTCGTTGAGGGTGGAGACGATGGTGCGGGCGGTCTCGTCCTCGCCGATGGTCACGCCTCGGAACAGCTCTCGCATGGCCGCGAAGGCGGCGGGCGGGATGTCGAGGGCGCCGGCGTCGGCGAAGGCCTGGAACGCGCGCGCGGTCTCCACGGGCTCGCGGCCCACGGTCTCGAAATAGAGGCGCTCGAAGTTCGAGGCCGACTGGATGTCCATGGCCGGAGATATGGTGGGCTGGACCGCGCCGCGCACGTAACGGCCGGTTTCGAACGCCCGGGCCAGGATGTCGTTGGAGTTGGTGGCGGCGACGATCCGCGCCACCGGCAGGCCCATGCGCATGGCCACATAGCCCGCGAAGGCGTCGCCGAAGTTGCCCGACGGGACGCAGAAGCTCACCGGCCGGTGCGGCGCCCCCAGCGCCACCGCGGTGGTGAAGTAGTAGACCGCCTGGGCGGCGATGCGCGCGAAGTTGATGGAGTTGACGCCGGACAGGTCCACCGCCTGGCGCAGGGCCTGGTCCTGGAACGCCTGCTTCACGATCGCCTGGCAGTCGTCGAAGGTCCCGGAGACGGCGACGCAGGCGACGTTGTCCTCCTGCGCCGTCGTCATGAACCGGCGCTGGACCTCGGAGATGCGGCCGTCCGGGAAGAGCGCGACGATCTTCACGTTCCGGCGGCCGCGGAACGCCTCGACGGCGGCCCCGCCGGTATCACCCGAGGTGGCGCAGAGAATCGTCTGGGTGCGGTTCTGGGCGTCCAGCAGGTGGTCGTAGAGCCGGGCCAGGATCTGCATGGCCACGTCCTTGAAGGCCAGGGACGGACCGTGGAACAGCTCGGCCAGGTGCGTGTCGGGCCCAAGCTGGACCAGGGGCACGACGGCCGGATGGTTGAAGGTGGCGTAGGCCTCCCGACACATCTCCAGCAGGTCGGCCTGCGGGATCTCGTCGCCCGCGAAGGCGCCGATGACCGCGGCGGCCACCTCGGCGTAGGGCCGGCCGGCGAAGCCGGCGATGGTCTCGCGCGAGAACGCGGGCCAGGACTCGGGAATGTAGAGGCCGCCGTCGGGAGCGAGGCCGGACAGGACAGCGTCGGTGAAGCCGACCGCGGGAGCCTGCCCGCGGGTCGAGACGTAGCGCATCAGCTCTTCCGCCGTTTCAGGAGCATGGCGGCATAGACGCCCGCCAGGGCGGCCGCAAGGCCGTACCAGGTGACCGCGTACTCGAGATGCCGGTTGGAGACGTTGGTGGGCACCGGGGCGGGGACCAGCCCGGCCCATTCCGGGTTGGTGGGAGTCTCGGCCATCAGGAACACCGGAGCCGGCGCGGCCGCGCCGAGGGCGGCGGCCATGCCCTCGGGGTTGCGGGTGAACCAGCGGTCGGGCCGGTCCGGCGGGCTGAAGGCGCCGGCCTTGTCGGGACTGCGCAGCACGCCCGTGACGGTCAGCGGCGCCTGGGCGGCGGCGACCGGCGGCCGGGCCGAGACGGTGTCGCCGACGAAGCCGCGGTCCACCAGGATCGTGTGGTAGGGCCCGGCCTCGATGGGACAGGCCGAGATCAGGCGCGAGCCCGCCTGCCCGTCCCGCAGGCCGTACAACTC
This sequence comes from Pseudomonadota bacterium, assembly GCA_023412655.1. GTDB lineage: Bacteria > Pseudomonadota > Alphaproteobacteria > Caulobacterales > Caulobacteraceae > Phenylobacterium. The sequence goes on from JAEYNH010000005.1 coordinate 11,375, forward strand.
CACATAAGGGGCGGTGGCCAGGCCGGGGCAGCTGACGGTCACGCGGGTGAAGTCGACGTCGGCCCCGGCGGCGCGTTCGGCCAGAACCGGCCCGAGAGGCCGGGCGGGGGCGGCCTGGAGCGCCTCGATGCGGGCCAGCAGGTCGCGCTTCCAGGTGAGTCGCTGGACCTGCCAGGTCCCGAGCGTCAGCAGGATGGCCATGGCGATGGCCGTGGCGATGGTGAGCCCGACGGGGAAGCCCTTCACCGGCGCGGCGGGGCGATCAGTCATGGCGCGCTTCGCTGGCCCGGTTGATGAACTGGGCCGACAGCATCAGCCCCTTCATGGGGCGCAGCAGGCCCAGACAGACCCCGGCGGCCAGCGGCAGGAACACCACCAGGTGCACCCAGATGGGCGGTCGATAGGCGACCTCGGCGAACAGCGCCGCGAAGGCCACCAGGAAGCCGCCGATCAGGATGACGAAAACGGCCGGTCCGTCTCCGGAGTCGGCCGCCTTCAGGTCGTAGCCGCAGGCCGCACATCGAGGCGCGACCTGCAGGAAGCCTTCGAAGAGCGCACCCTTCCCGCAGTTGGGGCAGCGACCCGCCGCCCCCGCCAGCAGGGAGTGGAGCTTGCTCAACGCATCCTCAGTGGGCGGGGCCGCCGAAGACCACGTAGATGAAGGCGAAGAGGAACAGCCACACCACGTCCACGAAGTGCCAGTACCAGGCCGCCGCCTCGAAACCGAAGTGCTTCTGCGGGCTCATGCCGCCGTTCATCAGCCGGATCAGGCAGACCAGCAGGAAGATGGTGCCGATCAGCACGTGGAAGCCGTGGAAGCCGGTCGCCATGAAGAAGGTCGAGCCGTAGAGGCCCGCGTTCGCAGCCTCTTCCGAGAAGAAGTACTGGTGCGACAGGATGTGGTGGTACTCGTAGACCTGCACCGCGGTGAAGATCGCGCCGAGCAGGACGGTGAGGATCAGGCCGTACTTGGCGCCCTTGCGGTCGCCCTGCTGGAGCGCGTGGTGCGCCCAGGTGACCGTGGTGCCCGAGAGCAGCAGGATCAGGGTGTTGACCAGCGGCAGTTCCCAGGCCGGGACGGTCTCGACGCCCTGCGGCGGCCAGGTGGCCCAGGCCTGGCGGACCTCTTCGATCGACGAATGGGTGCGCACTTCCGGGAAGAGCGCCATCTCGAAGAACATCCAGAACCAGGCGGCGAAGAACATCACCTCGGAGGCGATGAACAGCACCATGCCGTAGCGCAGGCCGATGGAGACGACCGGCGTGTGGTCGCCCGCCTTGGATTCCTTGATGACGTCGCGCCACCAGCCGAACATCGTGTAGAGGACGCCCGCGAGGCCCGCGGCGAACAGCCACCAGGTCCCCTCCGGCTGGCCGAACAGGCCCTTCATCCACATGACGGCGCCGATGGCCATCACGGTGGCCGACATCGAGCCGACAAGCGGCCAGGGGCTCGGATTGACCAGGTGATAGTCGTGTTTGACGCCTTCGGCCATTTCGGTCCTAACCCCTCAGATCCTTCCCGATGCGCCAGACAAGCGTCGACACGGAGTCGCCAGGCGCGAAAGTCGCGGACGCTATAGCCTTGCGCTGACCCTTCCGCCAAGGGGGAAAGACCCCCAATAACGCCGGCATTTCCGCCAGCGCCGCCGGAGACGCATCGGGGCCGGCGTCCTGCGGCCCCGACGGCTGTGCTGAAACTAGTCGCCCGCGACGGAAGCGGGCGTGGGCTTCGGCGGATGCAGGTCCGCGCGGACCGGCTCCGGAGCCGTGGTGGAGCGGAAGAAGGTGTACGACAAGGTCACCTCCTGCTTCCCCCGGGTGTCGAAGTCCGACGCGTACTTCGGGTCGATGAAGTAAAGCACCGGCATGTCGACGGTCTGCCCCGGCCCCACCGTCTGGTCGGTGAAGCAGAAGCAGTCGAGCTTCTGGAAGTAGCGGCCGGCCTGCTCGGGGACCACGTTGAACACCGCCCGACCGGTGATCGGCTGGTCGGAATTGTTGGTCACCTGGAAGAAGGCGACCTTGGTCTCGCCGATCTTGGCCTCCTGCCGGGTCTGCTTGGTCTCGAAGCTCCAGGGCAGGTCGCGGACATTGGCGTCGAAGCGGATGGTCAGGGCGCGGTCGAGCACCACGTCCGAGGCCTTGTCCGCCCGGCGGGTCGACCCGTCGAAGCCCGTCAGCTGGCAGAACGCCCGGTAGAGCGGCACCGAGGCGAACGAGGCGCCCACCATGCCGAAGAAGGCGGTCGCGCAGATCAGCGCGACCCGGACGTTACGCTTGCGAGCGGGGTCAGAAGGGTCTGTCGACGACATTGGCGCCCAACCTCACGATGGTGACGACAAAAATCAGGATCACGAACAGCACCAGGCCGATGGCGAGCGCAATATTGCGGCCACGACGGGCCTTGGCTTCGGCGTCGCTCTCGCGGGACGGATCGCTCATCTCAAAGGAGCTCCAGCGGTTTGAGGCCCATGAGGTGCTCGCCGAGCAGGGTGGCGAACAGCAGGGCCAGGTAGAGGATCGAAAAGGCGAAGAGGTTACGCGCGTCCCGGGCGCCGGCCCGCACGTCGTACAGGCCATCGTCGTTGCGGGGATCGGCCGCCTCGCCGGCCTGTGAGCGGTAGAGCCGCCAGGCCAGCAGCAGGAAGACCAGGCCGCCCAGCGCCGAGACCGCCAGGTAAATGGCCCCGCCCAGGCCGGTGAAGGCCGGCGCCACGCAGACGGGGATCAGCAGCAGGCTGTAGATCCAGACCTGGCGGCGGGTGGAGCCCGCGCCGCGGACCACGGGCATCATCGGCACCCCGGCCTTGGCGTAGTCCTCGGACGTGTAGAGCGACAGCGCCCAGAAGTGCGGCGGCGTCCACATGAAGATGATCAGGCACAGGAGCCAGGCGTTCAGCGGCGCCGCGCCGTCGGCGGCGGCCCAGCCGATGACCGGCGGCAGCGCCCCGGCCAGCCCGCCAATGACGATGTTCTGCGCCGTCCAGCGCTTGAGCCACATGGTGTAGACGACGGCGTAGAACAGGATGGTGAAGGCCAGCAGGCCCGCCGCGAGCCAGTTCAGCGCCATCCCCATCACCATGACGGAGAACAGCGACAGCACCACCCCGAGGGCGGCGGCGTCCGAGGGCTGGACCTTGCCGGCCGGGACCGGACGGCCGCGGGTGCGGCGCATCTTGGCGTCGATGTCGGCGTCCCACCACATGTTGAGGGCGCCCGACGCCCCGGCGCCTACGGCGATGCAGAGGATGGCGACGGCGGCCAGAACGGGATGGATCGTCCGGTCGGCGCACACCAGGCCGGTGAGCGCCGTGAACACCACCAGCGACATCACGCGGGGCTTCAGGAGCTGGATGAAGTCCTGCCAGCGGGCGGGTGTCGAGGTTGTCCGGGCCTCAAGCATGGCCATGCGTATACTCTTAAATGCGGGAAGGGCGCGCCCTTCCGGACGCGCCCCCCTCAAGTTTTGTCCCGGAGGAGCCGAAGCCTAGTGGCTGTCGGGCTTCACCACGGGCAGTTCGTTGAACTGGTGGAACGGCGGCGGCGAGGACAGGGTCCACTCCAGGGTCGTCGCACCTTCGCCCCACGGATTGGCCTCGGCCTTGCGGCGGAAAATCATCGCGTCGAGCAGAACCACCAGGAAGATCGCCACCGCGACCAGGGTCACCACGTAGCCGATCGAGGAGACTTCGTTCCACAGGTGGAAGGCGTCCGGATAGTCGACGTAGCGTCGCGGCATGCCCTGCAGGCCGAGGAAGTGCTGCGGGAAGAAGATCAGGTTCACACCGATGAACATGACCCAGAAGTGCAGCTGGCCGAGCCACTCGCGGTACTTCACGCCGAAGATCTTCTCGAACCAGTAGTAGAAGCCCGCGAAGATGGCGAACACCGCGCCCAGCGACAGCACGTAGTGGAAGTGAGCCACCACGTAGTAGGTGTCGTGCAGGCTGTAGTCGATGCCGGCGTTGGCCAGGACGACGCCGGTGACGCCGCCCACGGTGAACAGGAAGATGAAGCCGATCGCCCAGAGCATGGGCGTCTTGAAGTCGATCGAGCCGCCCCACATCGTGGCGATCCACGAGAACACCTTCACGCCCGTGGGAACCGCGATGACCATGGTGGCCGCCACGAAGTAGGCGCGCAGGTTGATGGGCATGCCCACCGTGTACATGTGGTGCGCCCACACGACGAAGCCGATGAAGCCGATGGCGACCATGGCGTAGGCCATGGCGAGGTAGCCGAACACCGGCTTGCGCGAGAAGGTCGACACGATGTGGCTGATGATGCCGAAGCCCGGCAGGATCAGGATGTACACCTCGGGGTGACCGAAGAACCAGAACAGGTGCTGGTACATGACGGGGTCACCGCCGCCGGCGGCGTCGAAGAAGTGGGTGTTAAAGTTGCGGTCCGTCAGCAGCATGGTGATGGCGCCGGCCAGCACGGGCAGCGAGATCAGCAGCAGGAAGACGGTGACCAGCACCGACCAGACGAACAGCGGCATCCGGTGCAGGGTCATGCCCGGCGCGCGCATGTTGAAGATGGTGGTGATGAAGTTGATCGCACCCAGGATCGAGCTGGCGCCCGCCAGGTGGAGCGACAGGATCGCCAGGTCCATCGACGCGCCGGCGTGGCCCGAGGTGGAGAGCGGCGGATAGGCCGTCCAGCCGCCACCGAAGCCACGACCCGGGCCACCGTCGACGAACATCGAGGTGCACAGCAGGATCCAGGCGGCGACGAGCAGCCAGAACGAGATGTTGTTCATCCGCGGGAACGCCATGTCCGGCGCGCCGATCATCAGCGGGACGAACCAGTTGCCGAAGCCGCCGATCAGGGCGGGCATGACCATGAAGAAGATCATGATCAGGGCGTGGGCGGTGACCACCACGTTGAAGCCATGCTTGGTGGCGTCGATCAGGCCGGTCTGGGCCAGCCACGACCCCTCGCGGAACACCTGGATGCCCGGCTCGGCCAGTTCCCAGCGGATCAGGCCCGACAGCGCGCCGCCCACCAGGCCCGCCATGATGGCGAACAGCAGGTAGAGGGTGCCGATGTCCTTGTGGTTGGTCGAGAAGAACCACCGGGCGAAGAAGCCCGGCTTGTGATCGTGATCGTGAGCGGCGGCGTGGGCCATCTTACTCTCTAATCCTGGCTTATTTCGTCGCCGGAGCGGCGGGCGCAGCGGCGGTCGGCGCGGCAGGCGCGGCGTTGGCG
>JAEYNH010000022.1 GCA_023412655.1 Pseudomonadota bacterium
CGTGCCGCGGGGCACCGAGCGCCTGCGCTTCACCCCCAGCCCGTTCCACACCGACGAGATGATGGACCACCTGGTCCACGCCCTCGAAAAGCTCTGGGTCCACTGCAACATCAAACGCGTCGGCGGCATCGCCGCCTGAGGGCAGGGCTGAGAAGGCCGCCAGCCGAAGGTCAGGCGGGGCGGGGCGCGATCTGCTTCAGACGCGAGGCGTAGCGGCGGGAGACGGGCACTTCCGCGCCCGTCGTCAGGGTGAGCGCGGCCTGGCCGCCCTCGGCGCGCGCCACGCGCACGATGCGTTCGGCCCGCACCAGGGCGGAGCGGTGCACGCGCACGAACTGCTGCGGATCGAGGCGCCTCTCCAGTTGCCGGATCGACAGCCGGACGAGGTAGCTGCGCCCGCCGCTGTGGAGGCGGATGTGGTCGCCCTCGGCCTCGATCCAGTCCACCGAATCGAGCCGGAGGCGCACGCGCTCCCCGCGCGCCCGGGTCCAGATTTCGGTGAGGTAGCCCTCAGGCGCCTGGGCGGGCTCCTGCCCGGCATCCTGGGCGCCCTTCAGGGCCGGGCTTGCCCGGGCGAGGGCGGCTTCCAGTTCCTGGAGCCGGACGGCCGCCCGGCGGGCCTGGATCTCCTCGCGGGCGCGGTCCAGCGCCTGCCGAAGCCGCTCCCGGGAGACGGGCTTCAGCAGATAGTCGGCGGGCGCCAGTTCGAATGCATCCACCGCGAAGCGGCTGTAGGCCGTGACGAAGATGAAGGCCGGGGGTGAGGCCGGCATGCGCGACAGCAGCTCCAGACCGCTCAGGCCGGGCATCCTGATGTCGAGCAGCACCACGTCGGCGGGGATGGTGGCCAGAGCCGCCAGCGCCGCGGCGCCGTCGCCCACCTCGCCGACGACCTGGACGTCCTCGAAGTCGGCCAGCAGCATGCGGAGCCGCCGCAGCGCCGGCGGCTCGTCGTCGACCAGGAAGAGGCGCAAGGGGGCGGTCACGCGGCCCGCTCCAGGGGCAGGCGAAGCAGGCACTGGTAGCCACCGTCGGCCTGAGGGCCGCAGTCGAGGTCGGCGGCATCGCCGTACGTCGCCTGAAGGCGCAGGCGGACGTTCTCGAGGCCGAGGCCCAGGTTGGGCCGTGTCTGGGCGCCGCTGCTGTCGCCATCGTCGACCACCGCCAGGCACAGGCGGTCGGCGCATTCCCAGGCGCGTATCTCGATGGTGACCGGCCCCCGGGAGCGGGCGACGCCGTGTTTCACCGCGTTCTCCACCAGGGGCTGAAGGATCAGCGAGGGCGCCAGGGCGTCGGCGAGCGCCTCGGGCACGTCGGCGCGGAACTTCAGCCGGTCCTCGAAGCGCACCTGCTCGATGCTGAGGTATTGTCGCTGGGCTCCAAGCTCCTCGTGCAGCGGCACCTTGTCCGGCAGGTCCTTCTCCAGCGTGTAGCGCAGGAAGCCGGAGAGCATCAGGACGACCTTCTCGGCCCGGTCGGTCTCCCTGGCCAGGATGAGCGCCGAGAGGGCGTTCAGCGTGTTGAACAGGAAGTGGGGATTGATCTGGTAGCGCAGCATCTGGTTCTGCGCCCGGGCCGCGAGGGTCTGGGCGCGCTCCAGCCGCAGCGATTTCTCCCTGAGCTGATCCTCATAGCCGAGGGCGAAGTAGACGGCCGTCCACGCGAGGAAGACCCAGATGGCCCAGAAGCCGGTGGAGAGGAAGCTCATCCACAGGGTGATCTCGCCCCAGCGCGGCCAGAAGACGTAGAAGGCCAGATGATTGGCGGCGCCGTAGAAGACCGCCCCCGCCGCGGCGCAGATGAAGGCGAGGCCGACCTTCAGCGGCAGGCGAAGGTTCGACCCGGCGTCCAGCACGCGGCCGATGCCCAGGCAGAACGCCGCCGCCGACAGCATCACGAGAAAACGGCGCGCCGCCGAGTCCAGCGGATGGGGCATCGGCTGGATCACCAGGATGAGCGTCGTCAGCAGCGTGTAGGTGATCGCCCACAGCGCCAGGTCGGCCATCAGATATCTACGGAAACGCGTCAGGTCCCGGCTCCCACCCCGTGTTCGCCGATAGTTGACCGAAGCTGGCGTCGACCAAAGACCGTTGATCGCAGAAATCCCACCGTTCGCAGACTTTCTTGCCGTTTGTCGCCGCTCCGGCGCCGCTGGCAGCAATTCCGCTGACAAGTTCGAGCGCTCGGCGACCATTCCCGGACACAATCAAGGAGTGGGCGCGTGCCGGTTCGACCGCCGTCGCTCCGGGCGATCGCCGCCTTCGAGGCCGCCGCCCGGCATCAGAGCTTCTCGAAGGCCGCCGAAGAGCTGAACCTGACGCGCAGCGCCATCAGCCATGCCATCCGCTCGCTCGAGGAGCGGCTGGGCGTGGAGCTGTTCACCCGCCAGGGCCCCTCCGTGGCCCTGACCGACCCCGGCCGCGTGTTCGCGGGGCGGCTGCGGCTGAGCCTCGAGATGATCTCCGAAGCCTTCGACCTGCCGGCGCGGGCCGATCGCGCGGTCCTTCGGATTGGCGGCCCTCCCGAGTTGATGCGCCATGTGGTGGCAGGGGGCGTGGCGGGCCTTCGGGCGAGCCGTCCCGACGTGGAGCTGGAACTGCGGGCGCAGGCCGGAGTGGCCGACCTCCTGGCCGGATCCATCGACCTGCTGGTGATCCAGGGCGCCAGTCCGCCGGCGGGGCTCCAGGCGCGGCTGCTGGCGCGGGAGACCCTGGTTCCGGTGGCGGCGCCGGGCTTCTTCGGTCGGCTGCCGGCCCGGCCGCAGGACCTGGCCGAGGCGCCGCTGATCCACTGTCCGTCGCGGCCCTGGCGCCTCTGGCTCGACGCTGCCAACGTGGCGGGCGCGCCGGCCGACGAGGGGCTGAAGGTGGAGGACCTGGCGGCTGCGGTCGAACTGGCCCGGGCCGGGGTCGGCGTCTGTCTGGCCCCGGCGCTCTGCGTACGGGCGGACCTGAGGCGCCGGACCCTACTACGAGTGAGTGAGGTGGAAGCCTCGCTGCCCGAAGGCTACTGGGCCCTGTGGACCGCCGCCTCGGCCAAGGCGGGGCTGATCGAAGCGTTCGCCGAGCAGATGCTGGCGTCCCTGGCGGCGCCGGGGGACGAGGCCGCAGCCCGGGCGGCCTGACGAGACTTCCCGCACAAAAAAGAACGGGCGGCGGCCGTCGGTCGCCGCCCGCCGGGTCTTGGCTTCGGCG
>JAEYNH010000047.1 GCA_023412655.1 Pseudomonadota bacterium
GCGCCGGGCTCGGGCCAGCCGGCGCCCGGCGGGGGCGTGGCGACGTCGTCGGCCATGTCGGCCAGGCCCCCGGCCTCTTTCAGCTCATGGTAGAGGCGGCGCACCCGCTCGTAGCGGAGGACGCAGATCCGCACATAGGCCTCGGACATCAGCCGGGCGGTGGGCACCACCACGCCCTTGGGGCCGATGACGCACTGGCCGCGGCGGGCAAGCTCGTTCAGGCGGCGGCGGGTCGTCTCGAACGGCTGGCCGAGCGAGGCGGCGACGGCGTTGATGCTGACCGGCCGGCGCAGCTCGTCCGGCGGCGGCTGGTCGAGGGCGCCGTACTTCTGCTGCAGCACCGGGTCCTGGTTGACGGGCGCCACATTGGCCTCGATGACCGCCGCGAGGAACAGGGCGTCGAGCAGATCGCCCCCGTCCCGCACGATGTCGGCGACATCCAGGAACAGGTCCACGCTGGCCCGGGCCAGCAGGAAGTGGGCGCTCAAGGGCGGGGGGGCCGGAAGCTTCCCCCGAAGCATTTCAACCATCGCCCAAGCGTTGCTGTAGATCCCGGCCGGCGCAAGCGACCGCAGGTCGAAAGGCCGGCCGGCTACGTCGATTACGATACTGCGTCCCGGGGCAGGGTGCGGCGGGCCAGCCAGAACCCGACGAAGGACACGACGCCGAACAGGGCGGCGATGACCAGGGCCCAGCGGACGCCCTCGGCCGAGCCGAGGCCCAGGCCGGTGTTCAGCCAGTCGGACAGGGCGCCGACCGCCAGCGGTCCGAGCCCCAGGCCCACCAGGTTGACGATGAACAGCAGGATGGCCGCGCCGGTGGCCCGCATGTGCAGCGGGGCGATGGTCTGGGTCGAGCCGTACACCGGGCCGTACCAGGTGGAGGCCAGGAAGTGGTTCAGGCCGATGAGCAGCAGGCCGAGGACGGCGGAGTCCACCAGAATGGCGGCGGTGTAGACGGGGATCGCCAGGAGGCTGGCGATGGCCGGGGTGATCATCTGGTTGCCCAGGTTGCTGCGGCCGACCTTGTCGGCGATCCAGCCGCCCAGATAGGAGCCCAGCGCCCCGCCGACGCCGGCCAGGACGCCGAGCGCCAGCCCCAGGAAGCCCACCGACTTGAGCCCGAAGCCGGCGGCCAGGGTGGCGATCTCGTCGGTGTGGTTGCGCAGGAAGAACGAGGCGGTGAACGGCGCGTGGCCGTAGCCGATGAAGGCCTTCACCGAGGCCCCCGCGGAGATGAACCAGAAGGTCGGCTTGGCGGTGAGGTAGCGGACCGTCTCGCCGAAGCTGGCCTGGGCCGCGGCCACCCGGGCGGCGTGGTGGGCGATCAGCCGGCGCGGCTCCTTCAGGGTGGTGAAGGCCAGGACCGCGAAGATCAGGCCGGGCGCGCCCGCCACCAGGAAGGCCGCCCGCCAGCCGTAGGCGTCGGCCACCAGGCCGCCGAGGACCAGGCCCATGAGGCCGCCCAGCGGCGTGCCCATGGCGTAGAAGGCCAGGGCCGAGGCGCGCTTCTCCTTCGGCACCATGTCGCAGATCAGCGAGTGCGCGGGGGGCGTGCAGCCGGCCTCGCCGATGCCGACGCCGACCCGGCAGAGCGCCAGCTGGACGAAGCTCTGCGCCTGGCCGCACAGGGCGGTGAAGCCCGACCAGACGGCCACCGAGCCGCCGATGATGAAGGCGCGGTTCCTGCGCTCGGCCAGGCGGGCCAGGGGGATGCCGAGGAAGGTGTACAGCACGGCGAAGGCCAGGCCGCTGAGCAGGCCGAGCTGGGTGTCGGTGAGGCCGAGGTCGTTCTTGATGGGCTCGGCCAGGATGTTGATCACCTGGCGGTCGAGGAAGTTGACGATGTAGATGCCGAGCAGCAGCCACATGGCGTAGCGCGTGTAGCCGCGCGAGAAGGGCAAGGCCTCGGCCTGCGCCTGGGGGGCGCCGGGCACGGCCACGCCGGGGGTGACGGCGGTCATCGCGTTTCCTCGTTATGTTTTTCGTTGAGGTCGAGGTTGACCGGCTGGCGCGAGACGCGGCAAGCGCTGAATTGTTTCAACCCCGCACGCGGAGGCAGCCATGTCGGACCTGGAACTGGTGATCGGGACGAAGAAGTGGTCGACCTGGTCGCTGCGCCCCTGGCTGGCCCTGAAGCGAACCGGCCTGCCGTTCACCGAGACGCTGATCGAGCTGAGGCAGGAGAACGACCAGACCTGGCGGGAAATCCGTCCGCACTCCCCCTCCGGCCTGGTCCCCGCGCTGAGGGACGGGGATCTGGTGGTGTGGGACTCCCTGGCGATCTGCGAATACCTGGCCGAGAAGGTCCCGGGCCTGTGGCCCGCCGATCCGGCGGCCCGGGCCATGGCGCGGTCGGCGGCGGCCGAGATGCACTCGGGCTTCGCCAGTCTGCGCGGGGAATGCCCGATGGCCCTGGAGGCGGAGCCCCGGGCGGTGGAGCTGTCCGAGGCCACCCACAAGAACATCCGGCGGATCGTGGAGCTGTGGCTGTCCATGCTGGACCGGTTCGGCGGCCCGTTCCTGGGCGGCGACTGGTCCATCGCCGACGCCTTCTACACGCCGGTGGCGACCCGCTTCCGCACCTATGGCGTCCACCTGAGCGACTTCGGGGACGACGGACGGGCGGGCGCCTATGCGGCCCTGCTGCTGGAGCAGCCGGAATTCCTGGAATGGGAGGCGGCCGCCCGGTGAGGCGGCTGGCGGTCCTGCTGCGCGGCGTCAACGTGGGCGGCGTGCAACTGAAGATGGACGCCCTGAAGGCGGCGCTCGCGGCCGAAGGCTTCGAGGCGCCGCAGACCCTGCTGGCCAGCGGCAATGCGGTGGTGGAAACCGACGCGCCCGCGGCGGAGGCGGAAGCCCGGATCGAGGCGGCGCTGGCCGCGCGGCTCGGCCTCTCCACCCCGGTCTTCGTGCGCGACCTGACCGAACTGCGGGCGGTGATCGCCGGCAACCCCTTCACCGCCTTCGCCCAAGCCAACCCCAACCGGATGACGGCGGTGTTCCTGAAGGACGAGCCGCCGGCCGACCTTTCGCCGCTGCTGAGATATGCGACGGCGGGCGAGGAAATCGCCCAGGGCCCGCGCTGCCTCTACATCACCTACCCCGAGGGCCAGGGCCGCTCGAAGCTGGCCGGCGCCCGGCATGACGCCTCGGCGGGAACGGCGCGGAACTGGAACACCGTGCGCAAGCTGGCGGAAATGCTGGCCTGAGCCCGCCGAAAGAATGCGCTGTGGCCATCAAGCATAGATGGTAAATATCAGCGTTATTGGAAAATCCGGTTGAGATTAAGGGGTTACGGTCGGACTCCAGCCGGTTTGACGACGGGCCGTCATAACTGCGATAAACAAGAACTACGTACGTCGAATCCAGGTCGGCTAAGCGGACTTGTTTGATATGACTAAGGGGCTTGGGGAACGACTTCCGCTTAATCTCAGACACTTGAATCTCAGCTGCTTGATTTCAGGCGCGTGGTTTCAGGGCTCCCCCTGCGGGGGCGCCGCATCCTGGCCGCCGCTCACATCAGGCGGCCGCGCCAAGCCCGAGTAAGCCCTGCGTAACACCCCGCGCCCGCAACCCCTTCAGCCGGAGTAGCGCATCGTGACTGTTCCTGTCGCCAGCAACCTCGACCAAACCCTGACCTTCACCGAGGATGCGGCCACCGTCGCCCTGGGCGACATCGTGGTGGCCGATAAGTCGTCCGACGTCATGGCCTTCCTGCAGCTGGACCAGCCCGGGGCGGGCAGCCTGACCACGGGGACCTACGGGGGCGTCACCTCGACCTACAACGCCTCGAATGGGCTGTGGGCTGCGCAGGGCCCGGTCGACGACGTCAACGCGGCGCTGGCGGCGGTGAGCTTCGTGCCGGCGGCGAACTGGGATCAGGACGTCGAGATCAAAACGTTCATTCTGTACGTCGACCTTGATGAGGATGGCGAGGGGACCATCACCCTCAACGCCACGCCGGTGAACGACGCCCCTGTGCTGGGCCAGGCGGACACCGCCCTGGACGGCACGGACGAGCACACGGCGTCCGAGCCGGTGACGGTGGCCGAACTGCTGGCCGCGCTGCAGTGGAGCGATCCCGACGCCGGCGCCTCGGGCGGGGCCGCCCTGGTGGGGACCACGGGCGCCGGGACCTGGCAGTACAGCGTGAACGGCGACGACTGGAGCGACGTGGGGACCGTGTCGTCCACGGCGGCCCTGCTGCTCACGCCCACGACGTACCTCCGCTACCAGCCGGACGGGAAGAACGGCGAGACGGCGACGCTGCAGCTGCGGGCTTGGGACCAGACCGCCGGAACGGCCACAACCGACGCCGCGCGCGGGACCGCCGACGCCAGCACGGGAGGCGGCAGTTCGGCCTTCTCGGCGACATCCGGGACCGTCGAGCTGGCGGTGACCGGGGTCAACGACGCCCCGGTGCTGGGCCAGGCGGACATGGCCCTCGACCCCACGGACGAGGACACGAGCTCGGATCCGGTGACGGTGGCCGAACTGCTCGCCGCGCTGCAGTGGAGCGATCCGGACACCGGCGCCCTGGGCGGGGCCGCCCTGGTGGGGACCACGGGCGCCGGGACCTGGCAGTACAGCGTGAACGGCGACGACTGGAGCGACGTGGGGACGGTGTCGTCCACGGCGGCCCTGCTGCTCACCTCCACGACGTACCTCCGCTACCAGCCGGACGGGAAGAACGGCGAGACGGCGACGCTGCAGCTGCGGGCCTGGGACCAGACGGCGGGAACGGCCACAACCGACGCCGCGCGTGGGACCGCCGACGCCAGCACCGGAGGCGGCAGTTCGGCCTTCTCGGCCACATCCGGGACCGTCGAGCTGGCGGTGACCGGGGTCAACGACGCCCCGACCCTGACCGCGGTCGGCGGGAGCCTCGGAACCGTCAACGACCAGACGCCGACCACGGCCGCCACAGTGTCCAGCCTGCTGGCGACCGAGGGCGTGGCGGACGTGGACGATGGCGCGCTGGACGCCGGGATGGCGGTGGTGAGCGCCACCGGGCCGGGGTCCTGGCAATATTCCCTGGACGGGACCACCTGGACCGACTTCGGGACGGTGAGCGAGAGCGCCGCCCTGCTGCTGTCGCCGACGACCCAGGTCCGGTTCGCCCCGGACGGCACGGGGGGCGGCGCCATCGACCTGGAGTACCGCGTCTGGGACCGGAGCACGGGAAGCCCCTCGGCGGCGGGCGCGCCGGTGACGGCCGACACCACGGCGAACGGCGGAACGAGCGCCTTCTCGTCGGCCACCAGTTTCGTGGGCGGGTTGGTCACCGTGAACAATCCGCCGACCGGGTCGGTGACGGTGAGCGGAGCCGCGGAAGTGGGCGCCACCCTGACCGCCAGCAACACCCTGGCCGACGCCGATGGCCTGGGGACCATCAGCTATCAGTGGCAGGCCGACGGGGCCGATATCATCGGCGCCACCGGCTCGACCCTGGTGCTGACCTCGGACCATCTGGGCAAGGCGATCCGGGTGGTGGCCAGCTACACGGACAGCAATGGGACGTCGGAGAGCGTCCCGTCGGCGCAGACCGCGCTGGTGGCCGCGCCGTCGCCGTCGCCGTCGCCTGAGCCGGACCCGGGGCCGCCGCCGAGCCCGCCGCCGGTGACGGAGTTGATCGACGGCGTTCCGGTGCAGGTCACGACCCGGACCGAGGCTGATGGCACGACGACCCGGCAGTACGACATTCCTGTGGTCACTCCGGAACTGCTGGAGCAACTGGGAGTCGATGGGGTCAGGCTCCAGATCCGCGCCGCGACCACGGAAGCCGCCTCACTGCTTGAACTCCAGATCCCGGGAGGGTCGGGCCTTTCGATCAGCGGGCTGGACAACCCCGTGGACCGGCAGGCGCTGATAGCGGCGATCGTCAGGAGCGCCACTAACTTTGGCGGAACCGAGAAGGTCTTCGATGATTTGTCGAGGGCTTTGTTGGCCTCGCCTATGGAGCCGGTCGGACCGGCGAAGCCTTACATATTCCAGGGGGTCACCCTGACGGGCGGGGCGACCCGGCCGAGTCAGCCGCTGTTTGTCCAGGGCACGGGCAATGGTGAGTTCGGTATCACCATGTTCCTCGACGCGCGGGCGGCGGCCGGGAGCACCATCCAGCTGGACAACGTCGATTTCGCCGCCTTGATCGGGAGGATGCAGGTGCAAGGCGGGACCGGTCCCCAGGTGGTGGTGGGGGACGGCGCGCCCCAGATCATCTTCCTCGGCGAGGGCGACGACCTGCTGCGCGGCGGCGACGGCGACGACACCGTCGGCTCGGGCACCGGCGCCGACAGCCTGTTCGGCGACGGCGGCAATGACGTGGTCACCGGCGGCGAGGGCGCGGACCAGGTGTGGGGCGGCGAGGGCGACGACCTGGTCCACGGCAACCAGGACGCCGACTTCGTGCACGGCGGCCAGGGGAACGACACCCTTTATGGCGGCCAGGGCGACGACGTGGTGCGCGGCGGCCAGGGCGACGACATCGCCCGGGGCGACCTGGGGAACGACACCGTCTTCGGCGACTTCGGGGCGGACACCGTCAGCGGCGGCGCCGGGGACGACGTGCTCTGGGGCGGCGCGGGCCTGGTGGCCGGCCCCGACCTGGGCGACCGGATCGACGGCGGCGAGGGCAGCGACTTCGTGCACGGCAACCAGGGGAACGACACCCTGCTGGGCGGGGCCGGGGACGACCTGGTCCAGGGCGGCCAGGGCGATGACGTGCTGGATGGCGGCGACGGGGACGACACCCTGTCCGGAGACCTCGGCGACGACACCCTGTCAGGCGGAGCGGGGGCCGACCGGTTCCTGGTGTTCGCCGACGGCGGCCATGACCGGGTGCTGGACTTCGACGGGGCGGCGGGGGACCGGATCGTGCTGGGCGCTGGCCTGACCTACACCCTGCGGCAGGCCGGGGCGGACGCGGTCATCGACCTGGGCGGGGGCGCGTCGGTGACCCTGCAGAACGTGCAGGCCTCGTCCCTGGCGGACGGCTGGATCATCGGGGGATAGGGGGAGCGGAGGGCGCCGGAGGCCGGGCTTCGGCCATCGGCGTTCTCGTAACCATGGTCTAGGCCAGGGTGGGGCTTGCGTCAATCCGGGGGGCGTGTGCCATGGAATCGGCCCTTCGATCGCACGAGGAGCCCCGCGCCATGTCCGCCGCCGCCAATCCCTTCGCCCCCTGCTTCTTCCACGGCACCCGGGCGGACCTTCGCCCCGGGGACCTGATCGTGGCGGGCCACCGCTCGAACTTCGCCGACCAGGCGATGTCCTTCGTCTATTTCGCCGGCACGCTGGACGCGGCGGTGTGGGGGGCCGAGCTGGCGTCCGGCGAGGGGGCTGGGCGCATCTATGTGGTGGAGCCCACCGGCCCGTTCGAGGACGATCCGAACCTCACCGACAAGAAGTTTCCCGGGAACCCGACGCGGGCCTACCGTTCGCGCGAGCCGGCGCGGATCGTCGGCGAGGTGGTGGGCTGGCAGGGGCATCCGCCGGAGCAGGTGCAGGCGATGAAGGACGGCCTCGCCCGGCTGGCCGCCGAGGGCCGCGCCGTGATCATCGACTAGGCCGAGCGCGGCAGGAGGATGATGGCCGAGCCCAGGAGGCAGGCGCAAAGGCCCAGGATATCCCAGCGGTCGGGCGCCTGCCGCTCCACCAGCCACAGCCAGGCGATGGAGCTGGCCACATAGACCCCGCCATAGGCGGCGTAGGCCCGGCCGGCGTAGGCGGACTCCGCGCGGGTGAGCAGCCAGGCGAAGCCGAGCAGGGCCGCCAGGCCGGGGATCAGCCACAGCGGCGAGCGGCCCTCGCGCACCCAGGCCCAGACGGCGAAGCAGCCGGCGATCTCCAGCACCGCCGCCCCTGCGAACCAGACCCAGCTCATGCCCGCATCCCCCTCTTGCGCCGGAGTAGGCGGTGCGCCGGGGGCCCTGGCAAGGTGCGGCGGGAGCAGTCGGGCCGGTTCCGCGTTGAGCCTTCGAAGCTTAAGGGAAGGGACCCCATGAAGACCACTGCTCCGCTCGCCCTGGCCGCGCTGATGACCGCCGGCCTGACCCTGGCCGCCTGCGGCGAGCGCGTCACGGGCACCGCGCCCCAGGGCTCGGAGGTGGGGGCGGCCATGCCCGACACCTCGACCCAGCGCGAGCCCAACGACCGCCTGACCGCGCCGGACGCCGGCGCCACGGGGACCGTGCCGGCCGACGGCTCTGCGC
>JAEYNH010000091.1 GCA_023412655.1 Pseudomonadota bacterium
GGCGCGAAGGGCGAGGCCGCCGCGCGGGCCGGCCCGGCAGTGGAGGCCGTCGAGCCCGAGTCCCGACGGATGGACGGCCCCGAGGCCCTGGAGGCCGCCCTCGAGACGTCGGAGAGCCGTCATGCCGGCGCCGCGCCAACCGGCGGGCCGGGCAGCCATGCGGTGCGCGGCGCGCCCGAGACCGTGGCCAGCCTCGCCGCCAACATCCTCAAGAAGCTGGACGCCCGCTCGACCCGCTTCGAGGTGGAGCTCGACCCCATCGGCCTGGGCAAGGTGGATGTGCGGGTGGAGATCAACGCCCAGGGCCGGATGACCGCAGCCCTCGCGTTCGACAATCCGCAGGCGGCCGCCGACCTGAAGGCCCGATCGGGCGAACTGCATCGGGCGCTGGAGCAGGCCGGTTTCGACCTTTCCGGCGGACTGTCCTTCGACGTGGCGGGCGACCGCGGCGAGGCGCGGCAGGACTGGGGGGATGGTCGTGACCAGTCCCGCGGCAAGGCCTTCCAGCAGGCGCTGGAAACCGCCGACGAGGCCGACCTGGCCGCAGCTTCGGGCGAGCTTCGCCTGCGCCGGGGCGTCACCGGCGGCGTGGACGTGAGGATCTAGGATGGTCTCGTCGGTCACCGGCTATGGACAGGACGCCAGCGCCATCGGCCGCACGCGGCTGGCCGAAAGCTTCGACACCTTCCTGGCCCTGCTCACGGTGCAGCTGAAGAACCAGGATCCGCTGTCGCCGATGGACTCCAACCAGTTCACGCAGCAGATCGTGCAGATGACGGGCGTGGAGCAGCAGCTGCTGACCAACGACCTGCTGAAGTCGCTGGTGGCCAACACCAGCAACGGCGTCTCCACGGCGGTGAGCCTGATCGGCAAGGAGGTCCGGGCCGCGACCACGGACGCCAAGCTGCAGGATGGAAAGGCCGAGTGGCACTACACCCTGCCGCGCGACGCCAACGACGTGAAGATCGAGGTGCTGGACCAGACCGGCAAGGTGGTCCGCGTGCTGTCGGCCGAAGAGGCCGGCCGCAAGGCGGGCGACCACAAGGTGACCTGGGACGGCAAGGACTCCAACGGCGTGAGGATGCCCGACGGGCTCTACAGCCTGAGGGTCACGGGCACGGACAGCAACTACGCCACCATCCCGGCGATGATCTCCATCGAAGGGACGGTCACCGGGGTCGAGCAGTCGAACGGCGAGACCCTCATCACGGTCAACGGGGCCCCGGTCCCGTGGAACTACATCACCACCATCAAACAGCCGACGGCCACCCCGCCCCCCGCGGCGGACGACGCGGCCTGAAACAACAACCCGGACGGCAAAAGGTCGTCTCCCTCGGCGCCTGAAGGACGCCTCCCGCAAGACGCGGGCCTCAAGGAGAAGAACGGAAGTCAGCCATGAGCATCAATTCGGCCATGCTCGCAGGCGTCTCGGGGTTGGTGGCCAACTCCTCGGCGCTCGCGGCGATCTCGGACAACATCGCGAACGTCAACACGGTCGCCTACAAGCGCAACCAAGTGAACTTCGCCAACGTGGTCACGGCCCAGGCCGTGAAGGGCAAGTACTCGGCCGGCGGCGTGCAGAGCGTCACCCGCCAGTTCGTCAGCCAGCAGGGCCTGATCCAGGCCTCGGGCTCCACCACCGACCTCGCCATCTCGGGCGACGGCTTCTTCGTGGTGGCCAACAAGGGCGCGGGCCTGACCCCCGCGGACGCCCGCAGCTTCACCCGTTCGGGCTCGTTCGGGGTGGATAGCGACGGCTACCTGGTCAACGACGCCAACCTGTACCTGCAGGGCTGGCCGATCCAGGCCGACGGCACCTTCCCGGTCAATCCGTCGGACCTCGGCAAGATGACCTCGATCAACGTCAAGAACCTGGGCTCGGCGGTTTCGCCGACCACCCGGCTGGGCGTCAGCGCCAACCTGAACAAGGAAGGCACGGTCTCGGCCCAGGAGGCGACCTACGCCGCCTCGGCCACCAACTCCATGGCGGCCTACGCCGAGGGCGTGGCCACCGGCACCAAGCCCGACTTCGTCATCGAGATGAACGTCGTCGACAGCTCCGGCGGCTCGCGCAAGGTGGCCATGTCGTTCCTGAAGAGCGACAGCCCGGCCAACACCTGGCACGCGGAAATCTACGCCGTGCCGGCCAGCTCGGTGGACGGCTCGGGCGCCAACGGCCTGATGAACAGCGGCGTGGTGACGTTCAACGCCGATGGCACCATCGACATGGCCAACACCACCGTGTTCGGCACGCCCACCCCGGCCAATCCGACGCTGTCGATCGGCGCCTCCTCGGCGGCCACCGGCCTGCGCTGGGCGGGCGGCCTGGGCCTGGACGCCCAGGACATCGCCCTCGATCTCAGCAAGATCACCCAGTACGCCACCACCTCCACCGTCAATTCGATCCAGTCGAACGGCGCAGGCGTGGGCAATGTGATCGCCATCGAGGTGGACGAGAGCGGGGTCGTCTCGGCGATCTACGACAACAGCCAGATCCGCAAGATCGCCAAGATCGGCGTCGCCACCTTCCCGAACGCCAACGCCCTGCAGGCGGTGAGCGGCAACGCCTACCGGCCGACCATCCCCGCCGGGGAGATGGTGGTCAAGGAAGCCGGCATCGGCGGCGCGGGCGCCATTTCCCCGTCCAGCCTCGAAGCCTCCACCGTGGACCTGTCGTCGGAGTTCACCGGCCTGATCGCGACCCAGAAGGCCTATTCAGCATCCTCCAAGATCATCACGACTGCAGATCAGATGTTGGAGGAGCTCATCAACATCAAGCGGTAGAAACCTCCCGTTAGCTTAGATTAACCGCCGTAAACGGTTCAAATAGTATCAAAGTGGTACACAGGGGAGCGTATGGTTAGGCGTTTCTTTACTCTAGCGATTCAGCGGCCGGTAACGGGCGCTGGCTATGTTCGCCATCAACAGTGATGGTGGAAGGCTAGAATAGCCATGTTGCAACAGACGCAGCAGCTGCGCACGAACAACCGCGGCGAGTCGTACGTGATCGGCCCGACCGGAGCGCCTCTGACGATCAAGGATCTGCCGCCGCCCAACACGGGCCGGTGGGTGATCCGCCGCAAGGCCGAGGTGGTCGCCGCGGTGCGCGGCGGGCTGATCTCCCTCGAGGACGCCCTCGAGCGTTACTCGCTGACCAGCGACGAGTTCCTGTCCTGGCAGCGCTCGATCGACCGTCACGGGATGGCCGGCCTGCGGACCACCCGCCTGCAACAGTATCGCTGAACCGACTCTTCCCCGGACAAGGTTCGCGAAGTACCGGCCGCGCCTCCTCGAGGCGCGGCCGTTTTCGTTGGCGCCTGCGGGCGAGTTCGGGGAACGGCCGCGGCCGGGCGGGGTTGGACAGCGATCCACACCAGCCCGGAGGCCCGCCATGCACGCCCATGAGATGATCTCGACGCACCCGCAGGTGCGGGGGAACACCAACGACGCCCTGATCCGCTGCATCGAGGAATGCCTGGACTGCGCCCAGGTCTGCACAAGCTGCGCCGACGCCTGCCTGGGCGAGGAGATGGTCGCGGACCTGCGCCAGTGCATCCGCACCGACCTGGACTGCGCCGACATCTGCGCGGTCACCGCCACGGTGGCCACCCGGCGGACGGGCTCGAACGAGGCGGTGATCCTCGGCCTGCTGCGGGCCTGCGAGGAGGCGTGCCGCCTGTGCGCCGAGGAATGCGCGCGGCACGCGGACATGCACGAACACTGCCGGATCTGCGCCGAGGCCTGCCGCCGCTGCGAGGCGGCGTGCCGGGAGGCGGCGGCCTCCATGTCCGCCCGGCACTGAACCCTCCTGAGGAACTTCATCCCGCTCATTCCCGCGAAGGCGGGAATCCATCGGCCGGCTCAGCTTGGATCCCCGCCTGCGCGGGGATGAGCGGGTGGGTCAGAGGCGGCGGACAATGACGGTGATGCGTTCGCGCTCGCCGGGGCGGCGTTCCACCAGCAGGCGGGCGACCTGGGCGTCGTCGTGGAAGGCGTAGCCCTTGATGGCGTCGAGGATGGCCTTTGCCAGGTTGTCGAGATCGAGCCAGGGCGGGTCGCCCACATATTCCATGCCGATCTCGACGGAAAACTCGCCCCAGGCCGGACGGGAGCCGCGCCAGGCCTTGCGGAAGAACTCGTAGATCAGCGGCTTGTAGTACTTGGCCTGGGTGGTGAGGCCATCGACGGTGACCTCGAGCAGGCCCTCGGCCTCGCGGGCGCGCACCTTGCCGTGCTGGGTCCAGACGTCGCTCATGGCCCCTCCCTAGCGTTCGCATGGCTTGCAGTCTCGCGCCGTGTCGCTAAACCGGCGCCCAGTTCCCATTGGAGATCCCCGTCGTGAGCGTCACCCGCATCGAGACCGACACCTTCGGCCCGATCGAAGTCCCGTCCGACCGGTACTGGGGCGCCCAGACCCAGCGCAGCCTCGGCAACTTCAAGATCGGCTGGGAGAAGCAGCCCAAGCCGGTCATCCGCGCCCTGGGCGTGGTCAAGCGCGCCGCGGCCGAGGCCAATATGGAGCTGGGCAAGCTCGACCCCGAGATCGGCAAGTACATCGTCGCCGCCGCCCAGGAAGTGATCGACGGGCAGCTGGACGACCACTTCCCGCTGGTGGTGTGGCAGACCGGGTCGGGCACCCAGTCGAACATGAACGCCAACGAGGTGATCTCGAACCGGGCCATCGAGATGATGGGCGGGGTGATGGGCTCCAAGACGCCCGTCCACCCGAACGACCACGTCAACATGAGCCAGTCGTCGAACGACACCTATCCGACGGCCATGCACATCGCCGCGGCGGAAGAGGTCGCGCGGTCGGTGATGCCGGCGCTGGAGCACCTGCACGCGGCGCTGAAGCACAAGTCCGAGGAATTCGCCCACATCATCAAGATCGGGCGGACCCACACCCAGGACGCCACGCCGCTTACGCTGGGCCAGGAGTTCGGCGGCTATTCGCACCAGGTCGCCATGTCGGTGCGGCGGATCAAGGAAACCCTGTACGGCCTCTACGAGCTGGCCCAGGGCGGCACCGCGGTGGGCACCGGGCTGAACGCGCCGGTGGGCTTCGCCGAACTGGTGGCCGAGAAGATCGCCAAGATCACCCACCTGCCCTTCGTCACCGCCCCGAACAAGTTCGAGGCCCTGGCGGCGCATGACGCCATGGTGTTCAGCCACGGAGCGCTGACGTCGGCGGCCGGCGCGCTGTTCAAGATCGCCAACGACCTGCGCTTCCTGGGCTCGGGCCCGCGGGCCGGCCTGGGCGAGCTGGCGCTGCCCGAGAACGAGCCGGGCTCCTCGATCATGCCGGGCAAGGTGAACCCGACCCAGGCCGAGGCCCTGACCATGGTGTGCGCCCACATCATGGGCAACCAGACCTCCATCGCCTTCGCCGGCAGCCAGGGCCACTTCGAGCTGAACGTCTTCAACCCGGTGATGGCCTACAACTTCCTGCAGTCCTGCCGCCTGCTGGCCGACGCCGCGATCAGCTTCACCGACAACATGGTGGTGGGCATCGAGGCGCGGGAAGACAACATCCGCGACAACCTCGAACGCTCGCTGATGCTGGTGACGGCGCTCAACGGCAAGCTGGGCTACGACACCTGCGCCAAGATCGCCAAGGCGGCCCACAAGAACGGCACCACCCTGCGCGAGGAGGCCGTCGGCGGCGGCTACCTGACGAACGAAGAGTTCGACGAGTGGGTGCGCCCGGAGAAGATGATCAGCCCCGGTTGATCCGCCGGACATCGTCGCTGAAGATCGGCGCGCGGCGATCCGGCCCGCGCAGGGAGGCGACATGGCGCCCCGGCATCTGGAACGGCATCTGATCGGCCGCGTCGGCTGGCTCCGCGCGGCGGTGCTGGGCGCCAACGACGGCATCGTCTCCACCGCCAGCCTGATCGTCGGGGTGGCGGCGGCGGCCCAGGGCCGGGGCGAGATCCTCGTCGCCGGCCTGGCGGCCCTGGTGGCCGGGGCGATGTCCATGGCCGCCGGGGAGTATGTCTCGGTAAGCTCCCAGGCCGACACCGAGCGGGCGGACCTGAGCCGCGAGACCGCCGAGCTCGCCACCCAGCCCGAGTTCGAACACGAGGAACTGGCGTCGATCTACGTCCAGCGGGGCCTGACGCCCGAGCTGGCGCGGCAGGTGGCCGACCAGCTGATGGCCAAGGACGCCCTGGCCGCCCACGCCCGGGACGAGCTGGGCATATCGGACATGAGCACCGCCCGGCCGCTGCAGGCGGCCTTCACCTCGGCCCTGACCTTCTCCGCCGGGGCGGCGGTGCCGCTGCTGGCCGCCGTGCTGTCTTCCGGTCCGCTGCTGGTCCCGGTGACGGCGGCGAGCTCGATCGTCTGCCTGGGCGTCCTTGGGGCCCTGGGGGCCCGAGCGGGCGGCGCACCGGTGGGCAAGGCGGTGCTGCGCGTCACCTTCTGGGGCGCGGTGGCCATGGCGGTCACCGCCGGGGTCGGGATGCTGTTCGGCGTCGCCGCCTGATCACTCGGCGGCGTAGACCACCGGGTGGTGATGCGCCCAGAGGTGGGCGCGGTAGCTCTCGAAGCACTGCTCGCCGAGGACAAGGCGCATGACCGCGCCCTCGGCGATGTGCCGGGCGCAGGACGGGTTTTCGCTGACCAGCGGGATCAGCGCCTCGGCGTTCCAGGCCTTGGAGTGCTCGATGTCGAGCTGGGCGTGCAGCTGGAAGTACTTGCGGCCGGCCGGGGCGATCCCCAGCCGCTTCAGGCCATCGGAGACCAGGGCCACGCGGGTGGGCGCGGTCAGCTCCACCGCCCCGAGGGCGCCGATGGACTGGTAGACATAGCGCCGGGTGGTGGCCAGGGCGGTCATGGTGTTGGCCAGGGCCAGGGATTGCCAGCAGGTGCCCTCGATGCTGGGGGTCAGGCCCAGGAGCTGGATGGTGCGGTCCAGCATCGGGCCGTGCATGCCGCCTTCCGAGCCGCGGCCCATCTCGTCCCAGTAGTTGCGGGCCAGTTCCAGCTTGGGCCGGGCCGGCAGCTTGACCTGGGTGTAGGCCACCAGGTCGTCGAAGCCCGCCTCGCCGGCGGCCTCCTGGGTGAGGAACCACTTCATCTGGTCGAGGCTGGCCTCGGAGGCCAGCCAGTCGAACAGCGGGTCGTACTGGCCGGGGCCGGTCTCCTTCAGGGCCTCGAACCAGGCGATGAAGCCGTCGGGATCTTCCGGCGTATCCTCGACCAGCGGCGCGATGTGGGCGCGGAACGCCTCGATGAAGCTGCCTTCCAGGCGCAGCATCCGGGTGTCGCGGCTGAGCTCGGCCAGCCAGTCGGGGCCGGGCGTGCGCGGGGCCAGGCGCTCATGGTTCCAGCGGGCCAGCCCAAGGTGCAAGGCTTCGGCGTCGGGAAACTCCGGGTTGAACGCACCCAATCGCGAGAGCCTGGTTCCTGGAAACATGTACAACCTCCGTCCGGACCGCAGGAGCGCGTAAACGGCAGGCTGGTTCCCTGTGTCGGATGACCGACTCTGCTCAGTTGCTAGGCGTTTCAGGCCTTCCGGCGGACCGCGAAGTCGGCCAAGTCCTCGAGGGCCGGACGCCAGCTGTTGGAGGCGAAATCGGCCAGGGCGGCCTTCGCCGTGTCGGCGTAGCGGGCGGCCAGGGCCAGGGTGTCGTCCAGAGCGCCGGTGTCGGCCATCAGCTCGCAGGCGCGGTCGAAATCGGCCTCGGTCTGTTCGCGGCGGTCGACGGTGCGGACCCAGAAGTCGCGCTCGGCCGGGCCGGTGCGGGCCATGGCGTAGAGCAGCGGCAGGGTGACCTTGCCTTCCCGGAAGTCGTCGCCCGCGTTCTTGCCCAGGGTCCCGGCGTCGCCGGAATAGTCGAGGGCGTCGTCCACCAGCTGGAAGGCCAGGCCCAGGTCGCGGCCGAACTGGCGCAGGGCGCGGCAGCGCTCGGGCGGGACGCCGGCCGAGATGGCCCCGGCCTCGGCGGCGGCGGCGAACAGCTCGGCGGTCTTGGCGCCGATGATCTCGATATAGACGTCCTGGGTCAGGTCGAGGTCGTGGCTGCGGGTGAGCTGCAGCACCTCGCCCTCGGAGATGACGCGGCTGGCCCGGGCCAGCACCTCGAGGGCCGGCATGGAGCCCGCCCCGACCATCAGCTCGAAGGCCCGGGCGAACAGGAAGTCGCCCACCAGGACGCTGGACGGGGCGCCCCAGATGAGGTGGGCCGCCACCCGGCCGCGGCGCAGCTCGGAGGAGTCGACCACGTCGTCGTGCAGCAGGGTGGCCGTGTGGATGAACTCCACCGCCGCCGCCAGCTTCAGGCAGGCGTCGTCCCGGGCGCCGGCCAGGCGGGCCGCGCCCACGGTCAGCAGCGGCCGCAGCCGCTTGGCCGAGCCGGCGATGAGGTGGTCGGCCAGGGCCGGGATCACCGGCACCGGACTGTCCATATGGGCGCGGATCAGGGCGTCCACCGCAGCCATGTCGGGCCCGGCCAGCTCCAGCAGCGTATCGATGGAGGGGGCGGGGCGGGCGATGGCCGGAGCGGCTTCCAAGACGTCGAATTCCTTAACCAACAACGGCATCCGGGTCCCCGAACCGGTCGCCGTTTGCCGGGACAATGGTGACGCGGTAGGTCACGGTCAAGCGACCCGGGCGTGCGTTACTCGCCTTCTATCAAGGGCCTCGCATGGAAGCCACCACGGACGCCACCACCGAGGACCGGCTGCTGGACGGGCGGGTGCGCCTGCTGCAGCCGGCGCGGGGCTATCGCGCGGGGCTGGACGCCGCGCTGCTGGCGGCGGCCTGCGATCCCCGGCCCGGCGAGCGGGTGATCGAGGCC